>JACQGJ010000485.1 GCA_016199605.1 Armatimonadota bacterium
ACCGCGAATCGTGTGGTCAAGTGGAAAGACTACGTGCCCACCCACCAACCCACCATCAACGGCTGGTATCCCTACACGAAGAACTCGGACCTCGCGCCCATCGAAGTCGTCCACGAAGACGTGGACCTGCACCACGACGCGGGGGAACCCGCGTTCCAGTGGAACGCGGGAACGATCACGTTCAAGCAGGATGTGACCCTCAGCGACAAAGAGCCGCTCAACATCCTGCTCGCCAACTGCAACACGAACGTTCCTACCAACATCGCCTACACCCAATGGGGTGAGTTGAAGGTAGGCGAGAGCCTCATCAAGCTGGGCAAGGGCGGCTATGTGACTTGGGGTGGGCAGATGGGAAACGTGACCGTGTTTGCCCTGGACGGAAACCTCATCCTCCGCGCCTGGTACGACGGGAAGAAGCTGGTCTACAACTTCGGTTACAGCTTCCCCGGTCGGCAGTTCAAAGCGGACGAGAAGTTCAGCTACCAGACGGTCGTCATGCGCTGGCCGACGGGGATGCCGTTGTCAGATAGGCTCGATGCTCGGGTCGCCGCTGCTCTCAACCTCAGCGGTGATCGCCCGAGTGTGACGGTGACTTCTGGATTCTCGCATGTGGGGTTGCGTTTCTTCCTCAGCCTGTCCGCGTCAAACTGGGCCTTCGTCGGGAGGATCAACCGGGCTTTCCTGGGGGCCAGACTCCCTGTTTGCGTGTGGGGGGGACTGAGTTCCCATTGGACAGTCGCCGCGTGGCGAAAGGGCGCCCCTGGTCAACTGCTTGTCCCTCTCGCACTGAGAACAGAGGAATCAAAGAACGAACTCAAACTTCCAGAAGGGGTGTTGCCTCTCAGCACAGCATATCTTTCCCTCGATATCGAGAAGGAATACGGCGACTTCTTCATCGGCAATCTCGTCTTCTGTGACAATCCCAAGCTTTGGCTTCGCGTTCTCCAGCGCACCGACGGCGGCTTCGACCTCATCGCCCACAACCCAGGCGAAACCTCAGTCACCACGACGATCAAAGGCAACCCCGGCGGGCCGCTGGAAGGCTGGAGTCAGGGGATGGAACTGAAGCCGGGAGAGGAGAAGAGGGTAAGGGCGGAGTGAGGACTTCAGTCGCCGGTATGTGGTCGAACAGAGAGGCCAGTTTGGCCTCGATTCGGCAGAAGGCATGGCCCAGGCAAGGCATACGATACTACGTGACACGAACGCCCTGATCGAGTTTTGCAGGAACAACCATTCCGTTGCTCAGGCGCTTGCCATCGCCCACGTCGCCGCGCCGATGACTCCCGCGTCGGTGCCGAGTTGGGCGGCAGCGATCCGGATTTTGTCCAGCGGCGCTGTGTGGACGGTGGCTTTGAGGGTCTTGCGGATCGGCTCGAAGAGGACCTCACCGGCCTTGGCGACCCCTCCGCCGATCACCACGCAATCGGGGGAGAGGAGGGCCAGCAGGTTCGAGATGCCGACGCCGAGGTAGAACCCAACTCTGTCCATGATCTCGACCGCGTGGAAGTCGCCGTCGCGGGCGGCGCGAGCGACCGTTTCCGCGGTCACCTTGTTCAGGTCGCCTTCCGCGTACTCCGCGATTTTGGTCGCGCCTGCCGATTGTCTGACGGCGCGGACGGCCATGGACACGATGGCTGGGGAAGCGGCGAGGGCCTCCATGCATCCGTAGCTTCCGCAGCCGCATCGAGGACCGTTGACGTCGATAATGATGTGTCCAATCTCACCGGCCACGCCGTCGAGACCGGTGTGGACTTTACCGTTAACGATCAACCCGCCGCCAATACCGGTCCCGATGGCAAGCCCCACCATGTGGGTGGAACCTTTCCCCGCCCCGAACCGGAACTCCGCGAGGGTGAAGCAGCGCACGTCGTTTGCGAGGACCATCGGCATGTCGAGGGCGCCCTCGATACGATCCTTGAGGGGTACGCCGCGCCACTCGCCTTTCAAGTTGGGGATAAAGAGAGTCACCCCCCGATCCATGTCGATGACGCCGGGAACACCGACGCCGATGCGGTCGGCTTGCCTCCCGTTCAGCCCTGGGTTCTGTCGGAGGCTCCGCAGCATGTCGATCATCTGATCGATGATTCGGTCGTGTTCTTCGTTGCGGCTGAGCGGAGCAACTTCCTTGAGGAGAATCGCTCCGGACGAGTCGACCGCCGCAACGGAGATGTGCGATCCGCCAAGATCAACGCCCAGAGATAGCTTGTCCATCGCTTCCTTTCAAGATCGGTTCTTGCCAACCATGAGCCCAAGTAGTATGAGGGCCAGCAAGAGGTTGAGGTGAGACAGGCCGCTATAGACCGCGTGCAGGGAGTCGAATCCTTGTTTCACCGCGCCTTCCAGTTTACCCCCCGTGGCCATGCCTGCGACGACGTCCATCTTGGGAAGCAGACTGAATCCCAGGTAGCAGGCAATCGCCAGCATCAACACGATCAACAGCAACTGAGAGGCCGTCCACAGCTTGAACCGAAGGTCCACCGGCTGCTCTTGCAGGAGGCGAGTGCGGAAGAATACGGCGACCAGCATCAGCAATCCACATCCATAGCACATCCAGTTGAACCTTCTGAGAGCACCCTCCACTACCTCGCCGGCAACCATCTTGTCGTCAAGGACCTTGAACACCGCCGGCGCCACCAGGATCGCCACCGCAACCATCCCTCCGATCCAGAGGGACAAGGCCAGAAACTGTACAAAGGTAGTAGTCCACAAAAGGCAGTTCTTCCGCATGGGAGACCTCCAGGATAGGCCCAAGGTTCATGATTCAGGACAGCGAGATTATAGGAGAAAAGGGGAGGGGAGACAAGATGGCGAGATCGAAGAGTCGCGAGGGTGGGGTCAGTCGATCAGCTCGTACCGGGTGTTTCGCCGTCGGGGTTGGTAACCGGCTTCAGTGATCAACCGCCGAATCTCCGACACGGACATGAGGTGATAAGTTCCCGCGGCGCTGACGACGTTCTCTTCCATCATGCTGCTGCCGAAGTCATTCAATCCATACTTCAGGGCGACCTGGGCGATCTTGGCTCCCTGTGTGACATAGGAGGCCTGCAGGTTGTCGATGTTGTCGAGGAAGACCCGGCTGAGGGCTACCATCCGCAGGTACTCGGCTCCAGTCGCTTTTTGCTGGTGCACTTTGCCCTGCAACTCGGTGCCGTCGGGCTGGAAACTCCAGGCGATGAAGGCGGTGAACTTGCCACCGCCTTGGCCGGTCGCCTGGTTGGTCAACGCCTCGTCCTGGGTCTCCCGGATCAGCCGAAGGTGCTCGAGGCGCTGCTCGGGGGTTTCTACCGATCCGTACATCATCGTGGCGGTGGTATTCATGCCAAGGCGGTGTGCCGCTTGATGCACGTTGAGCCATTCCCGGGTTGTGTCCTTGCGAAAAGCAATCTGATCGCGGACGGCATCACTGAGGATTTCGGCCCCGGCGCCGGGGATGGACTTCAGACCTGCGGCTCGCAGCCGGAGCAACGTCTCCTCAACAGTCAGCCTGGAGAGGTGCGCAATGTAGAGGATCTCCGTGGCTGAGAGAGCGTGAAGGTAGGCTTGAGGGTATCGTTCGGTGATGGCAGCGAACAAGTCCTCGAAGTAATCGATCCGCAGTTTCGGGTTTAGCCCTCCCTGCATGAGCAATTCGCACCCTTCAGGGACCTCGCCCCCGGCCGCGATCAGTTCTTCGATCTTCCTGAAGATCTCCTCTTTGGACAAGGTATAGCTGTCCGGTGAGCCGGGCGGCGCGTAGAAGTTGCAGAAGCTGCACTTGACCCAGCAGACGTTGGTGTAGTTGATGTTGCGCCCAAGGTTGTAGGTGACAATCTTCTCGGGATGCTTCTCGGTTCGCACGTAGTCGGCAAGAGATGAAAGGTCGGGCAGGTTGGGGTGGTTGTAGAGGTCAACCGCGTCTGCGACCGACAGACGTTCGCCTTCTACTACACGATCTTCTATATCCTTCATCTCTCCATACTCGCGGAGTCTGGAAATGCCCTCTTCTGGTTGTCCCAAGACGGGGTTTGGAGACGTTCGGGTTTCCTCCTTCACAAGCACAATAGCTCGCAGTCAGTTCGTTTGCATTTTCTATTCTGATGTCGCCAACCTCGTA
>JACQGJ010000486.1 GCA_016199605.1 Armatimonadota bacterium
GACGACGATCTCTTCCCCTTCGGGCAGGCTGACGCTCTCCTTCTGAAGCTGCAGTTTGAGCCACGCGGGGAATCTGGTTTCAAACAGGGCCTTCTGGGTGGGAAGGACCTTGACCTGATAGATCAGGACTTTCAGATCCAACCCTCGGAACACGGTATCGGCAAGCGTGAAGGGTCCGCCAAACACAGAGAACTCGGACTGGAACTGCCGGGCAGAGGCATCAGCCGCTGCGTGCGCCTGGGTCCCCAGGTTCCCCGCAATGGGCACATTGATCTGGTACGGCACGCTCTTGTCCAGGAAATTGCTGACCGTGCTGATGCTGCCATTCGGGAAGAACCTGACTTCACCCGTCGCTGCTTTCAATCGAGTGATGCGCAACCCCACTTCTTCCACGTTACCGAGAACTCCATTGATCTCCACCAGGTCGCCGACGGCAAACTGAGCTTCGAAGATGATGAAGAATCCGCTGACCACGTCCTTGACCAGGCTTTGAGCGCCAAAACCCACCGCCAGCCCGGCGATCCCGGCACTGGTAAGCAAGGGACTCAAGTTGACGCCCAACTCGCCCAGAAGGGTGATGCCTGCCACGAGGAACAAAACGTACTTGAGAGCGTTGGCCGCGAGGACAAGAATCGTTCGCGACCGGCGAGCACTGGCCTCACGCAGTGAGGGCAGCGCTTCCAGTCGCTCCGTGGTCTGGCGCACCCATCGTTCCAGCAGTTGCTTGACAACAACGAGGAGAGCGACAATGATCAGGACTCGAAGGACATGGAGAAATGTAGTTTGAGTCTGCATCGCTGGCTGTGTGGTAAAGTGATATACTCGTCACCGTTGAAAATCCACCTTTCCCCCTCACCCTGCCCTCTCCCCATCGGGGGAGAGGGTCGGGGTGAGGGGGCGTTTTCAACGGTGACGAGTATAGCTGAACCCGCTCGGTCCGGCTTTCTACGTTGAAACGAAGACCTTGTCCCCTTTGAATGTGAGGGTGGTGATCTTCGGTCTGAAGGGAATGTCGTCGAATTGCACGACGGGATTCAGCCGTTCCATGAACTGATCTTTGACGGATTTCGGGGCTTCCCTATTGTTGATCTTGAGAGAATCCATCTCGAAGTCCAAGGTGTTTTTCTTCGTCAAGATGAGTCTTCCAACCGTCTGGATCGGACCTTTGAACATGAAAAGCTTCCAGTAGCCGGAGATCTTCACTTTGCCGTCTTCGAAGCGGGCTTTCAGGTTCATGTCATGCGTCGCCTTGCCACCCGCAAAGAGCGCATTCAGATTATCCGCCGACACCGTACCTTCGACGGTCGTTTTCCCGGATTTCTTCGTGTCCAGATCGTCTTTCTTCAGAAGCTGATCCACGTCGATCGTCACGTCGTCTGCACGCAGGTTGATCTCTTCGATAGGCACGTGCTTGATCTTGGCCGGGCTGCTCCGAACGATGATCGTCTTGAAACGCCCTTTGGCCGTGCTGGCCTCGCTGTCGTAGGGGACGATCTTGATCTCCGCGGCTTTGGGGTTTTCCGGGTTGGAGATTCGAGCGCGGACATGCTGCTCCAAGGCGTGAAGCACGCGGTCCCCTTTTGATTCGGCATACCCCCGGTCAGGGCTGAACCATAAGGCTGACAACAACACAGTGCCCCGCACAGTGCTCAGCAGAAAGAAAGCCTTGCCTCTTGCCGAAAATCGGTACATGATGTTACCTCCAGTGAAATGACAACGCACCGTTCGTCCAGGAGTGGCGAACTCGCAGAGTTCGCCACTCCTGGACGAACGGCGAACGGCGCGTTCTCACCCGTAACGAGTATACGTACCTTCAGACATCGCGGCAGACCGGATGCCTCGGCAAGGGGTCCGGTATCACGAGACCAGCCTGATATTACCACTCACGCTCCCGAAGTTCAAATCACTGCCCGGAGAGAGGAAATCACAGGTCCGCACAGAAAGAGGTTACCGAATCGGACAACGAACATGAGAACGCCACTACAACCGAAGGTCGGTTCTCGCTGGAGAGGGTTCCACTTTGCCTTGCTCGTCTTGCTCATGATGACAATCCGGGGAGTGTCCGTCTCCGAGGGTCCCGTGAACACTCCGCTCAAGCCGTTCCTCTTTCACCGTTTCGGTGTCAGCAACGTCACGAGCGCGACTTGGAAGTACGTGGGACAGGTTGGCGCACGATGGTGGCGCACTCCGCCCGTCCTATGGGAGTCGGTGGAGCCAACCCGAGGTCAATACCAGTTTGATCGACTGGATGCGACCCTACGGTTGACTCATGACGCAGGCATCATTCCGGTGGTTCCCCTTGTCTGTGATTCTTCCTGGGGAGCTCCACGGCGTGCGGACGAAAGCGACTCGGAACAACCAGGCGAGGGCGAGGAGTCGCCGGCACGGGTCGCCATCTCCCGGTCGCGCTTCCCCACCGATGTCAACGCCTGGCAGTCTTTCGTTACACAACTGGTGGAGCGCTACGACGGCGATGGTCAGGAAGATATGCCCGGTCTCAAGCTGAGTGTCAGGTACTGGCAACTTGGCAGAGAAATTCCCGAGGGATGGTCAGATACCCCCTTTCGTCTCATCGACTTCCTTCAGATCACGTCCGAAGCCCTGCGGAAAGCCGACCCTGAAGCGGTCATCCTTCTTCCCGGTTTTGGCAGCCGCGCGCTTTCCATGCTGGCCTACATGGACGATTACTTGAAGCCTGAGCAGAATCCGGTGGGAGTCGGCGTGCCGAGGGAGGGCCTCCGCAAATCGACGGAGTATCAGGACCTCCGCCGATTATTCGAGGTTGTGTTCGAAAACGGGAGGGATTACTACGATGTGTGTGATCTCCACCTCTATGGCCAGCCCGAACTGATCCCAGAGAAGGTCCGATGGGTCAAGGACGGCATGGGACGCTTCGACTACTCCAAACCGTTGGTGTGCATGGAAGCGGGCGGACCGGTGTCGGACCTCGGTGATGAGTACAGCGATGCCGCCAATGCGGAGCAGATCGCCAAAGCTCTGTGTTTCGGGATGGAGGCCGGAATCCAGTCAATGGCGTTTCCGCTTTCTCCCAATTACACAAGCCTGCGACCTGCCTATCAGAGACTCTGCCTCCTTGACGCCAGCGATAGCCCCAAGCCGTCTTTCCACAACTACCGGCTGATCGTTCGGTTGCTTCAGGACTTTGACAGCGTGCAGCAGATCAAGGTGGGTAGAAGGAATGTCGGCTTCGCTTTTTCCAGGTCGGGCCTGCAAACTTACGCAATCTGGACGGAAGAACCGCATCCGGTCAAACTGCCCTCCCGGCCGAACCGACTCCGGGAGTCTACCCTCATCACTGAACCAGGACAGTCCGAGCCTGCCACCCGTCTGATTCCCGCAGGTACCCCTGTCAGGGCAAATCTGACGACGACACCCTTGCTCTTTGAGGAGCTGCCCCCCAAGGCACAGATGCAATGACCATCTCCGAGTTGAAACACGAGGCAGACGAATACCTCCAGCGCGGCGACTTCTCACAGGCAATCAAGAGTCTGCTGCAGGCGTATCAGCAATCGAAAGAAGGCGGCACCCCTCCCGACGAGGTAGTCGATCTGATTTACTCTTTGGGGAACCTGCACCGTTACGCCGGTTCTCTTCCCGCCGCTTTGGGTTATTTCCACCAGTGTGCTCAAGAGGCACGGGAGCTGGGGCAGACTCCCTGGGTTCCTCGGGCGATGCGAGCTGCCGGTGAGGTGTGTCTGCGTCAGGAGCGCCTCGACGACGCGATTGACGCGTTCCGCCAGGCAGTAGACCTCTCCCAGGAGGCGCGAGACCTCCCTTCCGTTCTGATCACCGAAGCTCGACTCGCTCGGGCCTTGAGTGACAGTGGACGGCGCGAAGAAGCCACTCAACTCGCCGGAAAGATCCTGAATCGACTTGCTGAGCACTGCGGTCTTAGCCGAACAATGCGCTACCCAATTGCGGCGCAAGCATTGCTGACCCTCGGCGTGATTCGCTTTCGCATGGGACAATACCGGGCGGCTCGTCGGTTTCTGCAACGAGCCATCAAGCTGCTGGCCTTTACGAGAGCCCAGCTTCCACGGGCGGAAGCTCTGCGGCTCCTGGGAATCATCGACAGCGAAACACGCAACTTCATCCAGGCCATCCCAACTCTTTATGAGGCCTGGGAGATCTACCGAACGCTCCACTACGATCCGGGCCGTTTCGACACCTACTGGAGCCTCGGCATCACCTACCTCGACATGGGAGACTTGCGCAACGCCCGCATCTGCCTCAAACAGGCGGAGAAGATAGCCAGAGACGCGGGCCTCGAGCCGGAATACGGAAAGTCTCGCAGCAAGCAGGCCGACATCGAAACCCGTGAGGGGAACTATCAAACCGCGTTCGAAATGTACCACGAAGACCTTCGTATCACTGAGAGGACTTCGGACAGGCAAGCCCTGGGCTATTGCCATTGGCATCTGGGCAAGACTTACCTGCGACTCGGACAGTTGCAGGAAGCGGAAAAGCACCTCCTCACCTCGGCGGACCAGTTCGCATCGACCCAGCGGCTGCTGCTGGTCGGCAAAGTCAAGATGGACCTCGCCGAGCTTTATCTGCTTCAGAACGACCAGGAACTCGCGGCACGAATCGCCGCCGAGGCCCAGCACGCTCTCCGAGACACGGAGGATCCCGGTCATGCGGCGCTGGTGGAACGCGTGCTCGGAAAGATCTCCCTCGCCACCGGGAATCCGACGAAAGCTCTCGCACACTTCGAGGCCAGCGTGGAGCTTCAACTGAAGAGTCCTCCTACGCGGCTTCTCGCCGAGACCCGCTTCGAAGCGGCTTCGGCCTGTCAGGCCCTTGAAGACAGGAACGGAACTCTCACCCATCTCCGGAACGCGGTTGCCCTGGCGGAAGCCCTGGGCTCCCGGGACATCCGAGAGGCGGCGCTCCGTCAGCTCGAGTCCATCGATCTCGTCGAAGCCCAGACCCTCAAGCTCGTTCCTTACCTCCCGGCCAATGCCATCCAGGAGATGGTCAACCGCTGGGTGGACATCGACCGCCAGAAATCCCGGGTGACTGCGACGATCATGTTTGTGGACATGCGTGGCTATACTTCGCTTTCGGGTCAGTCCGAATCCTTCGACTTGATCGAAGCGGTGGAGGCCTTCCTGAGCCTGATCGTTCGCATCATCTCTCAGCACGGAGGAGTCGTCGACAAGTTCATCGGCGACAGTGCCATGGTAACTTTCGGCCTGCCGACGGAATCAGAATGGCAAACCTCTCCCGAACAGGGGGCGCGCATGGCCGTGTGGGCCGGGATGGAGATCATTGAGCAACTCCGGGCGACCGCACGCGTCCGCACCGAAGCCGGCGCCGACGCTCTCCATGCCAGCATCGGAATCAACACGGGGGAGGTCGTCGCAGGATGTTTTGGGCCTCTCGAAAAGCGAGACTATACAGTGATTGGCTATCAAGTGAACCTTGCTTCCCGGTTGCAGAGCCTCGCCTCCAGCCTGGTCGTTCCTGAAGACGACCGGATGCTCCTCAGCGACTCCACGTATCAGGCGGCGAAGGAAATTGTCGAAGCCATACCGCTTCCCGTAGAAGACATCAACCTGAAGGGCATTGACGATGAAGAGATCCGCGTATGGAAATACCGTGGAAAACGGGAGGTATAGACCCTGAGGGACCGATGAAAGGAGCGAACCACCTCACACCAGGTCAGGGCACAGTGGGAGGAACCCGCGTCTCGAAGCGACGCTCGTCGGTTCCTCTATCCTGCTTTCTAATCGTCTGGCCCTTGTTGCCTTCCTTGAGGGCCGAGCCCCGGGCTGGAGAGCCGCACGACTTCGTCCTCACGATCACCTCCCGCTACAATACCCAGATGCGGCAGCCAAAGGCCTTGCGCGATTGGCTTGCTAAACACCCGGGCGTTCACCTCGAGCAGTGGGACGGGATTCCGATGCCTGCCGCGGCGTGGGGCGCAAGCCTCGCAATGGCCATGGCGGCGAACATTGGGCCGGACATCTTCGAGCGAGACATCCGGCAGTCGGTGGAACAACGGCTTGCCTACCCCCTCACGGAATGGATTGGTCGCGATGGTATCCTGAAAAACGGGAAACCCAAACTAAAACCCGACGGAAAGACCCCGGACCTCAACGGCCAGATTGACGCCGACGAAGCCAAATGGGACGGATGGATGAAGATCAAACCGCTTTACCGCCAGGTTGTCACGGTGGACGGCATCGCGTACTCTCTCCCCAACCGCGGCGGAACCTACGTCGGCGTCCTCTATAGCAAGCGCCTCCTGCGAAAGGCTGGGCTTGACCCCCGCCACCCTCCACGCACCTGGGACGAGTTCCTCCGCTGGTGTCGTCTGCTCTACAACCGGGACAAGAAGTCACCCGCTGTCGAGATGATCCCCGCGAGCTGGGACTTTGCTCCCTGGGTCGCCACGACCGGTTCGAGCATTGTCGTGCAATTGAGGAAAAGCCCCACGACCGGCAAGGTCTACACCTTCAATGAGCAGGACACCGACTTCCACGCGCCAGACACGGGAGAGGACCTGCAAAATGTAATCCCCACCTGGCGGTGCAACGTCGCGAGTCCGCCCTGCACGGCTGCCGTCGGTTTCTACCATCGCATGCGGTGGGCGCCCTGGTTTCGCGACCGGAAAAGCGGCGA
>JACQGJ010000487.1 GCA_016199605.1 Armatimonadota bacterium
CATCCGCCGGGGTGCCGACAGGTCGCCATGAAGGATTCCTCCTCCGAAAACAGACTGTTCGTCCAGGAGTGGTATGCATGCTGCTGACTAACATTAAACACGAATAGGCCAGCAGTCCTCGACGGTTTGAATCCACCCTTTGTGGCACTCGGGCACACGGTTCGCGCACTTGAGTGCTTGAGCCTGTCGTCTTTTCTGGTATACTCCGGTGCAGATTGGGAGGTGCCAGGATGTTGAAGCTGCTGGTTGTGGAGGACAATGAGAACCTGCGTCAAGCCTTGAAGTCGGGGCTCGAGAACACGAAGGAAGTACGAGTGGTTCACGACTGCGGGAGTGGTGAAGAGGCGCTATCCCACTGTCTCGGTCAGCCGCCGGAGGCCCTTCTCATGGATGTTCAACTCGCGGGGCAGATGAACGGTATCAAGGCCGCGGTTGCAATCCGCCGAGAGTTCCCACGGATGCCGATCGTTTTTTACTCGATTCAGGACGATGACGCCTACTATCGCGACTTTCGCCGTTCGGGGATCTTGAGTCACTATGCCTATGTGCGTAAGTCGAACTATCTTCTGCCAGAGATGATCATTCCGCTTCTTAAGGACGCGGTGGCAGGACGAAGCTACATTGATCCGGAGATTGAGGCTCGCGTGCAGGAGGTCCGAAGAAAAGATGCGCAGTCGCCGATGTCTCTCCTCGAACCAAATGAGCAGGACGTCGCGCGGATGTTGGGACAAGGGATGACCAACGAACAGATTGCTGCTCGCATGGGCTTCAAAGACAAGAGGACAATCAGCCGCACGAATGGCCAGATCTACGCGGCATGGGGGTTGAACGCGTCAACTACCGATGAGAAGGTGGCTCGGACTCGGGCAGCGATCATCGCGCGGGAAGGGCGGCTCATCGTATGGGACGAGGACGGAGTTCCTCGTGTCCGGAACGAGCGTGGAGAGTGGATGCCGTGGACGGGATAGCCACCGGCAAGTTCATCGTCGACTGGGCGTTGATGTCAGTGACGCTTTTCAACGCCATCCTCCTTCTGTGGCTTGGAATCATGGTGCTCCTCAACGCCGAACGCCGCACCTGGGCCGTTTGGCTGGCCGGATTGGGGCTGTTGATGGGAGGCGTTTTCTTTATCAGCCACGCCGCTCTCCTGGGCCACGGCCTGGAGGAATTTTCAGGAGACATGAATTTCTGGTGGCACCTGGCGTGGCTTCCCGTGATTGGCGCTCCGTTGGCCTGGTACGTCGTGATGCTGTGGTACTCGGGTTTCTGGCAGGAACGGCCCAATCCGCTCTTCAAACGGCAAGGTCCCTGGTTTGCAGTCATTCTCCTGCTGGCCCTCGCGGTGGTCCTCCTGCTCGTGGTTGCGAACCCGGTGCCCACGTACGTTCAGGTATGGAATCTGAAACCCCTGAAGACTCCCAACGTTGCGGGGATGCCGCTGCTCTTCCTCGTGTATTCAGTCTACATGGTGCTCTGCATTCTCTTGTCGCTGGATGCCCTTTCGAGGCCGGGGCCCACCGGCAGACTGATGGGGGACGTTGCCCGTCGCCGGGCCCGGCCCTGGCTCATCTCGGCCTCGTATGTTCAACTTGTCGTCAGCCTGCTGGTGGCGTGGGTGATGAGTTGGATCATGCTGGGGCTTCGCAGCCACACGTCGCTCTACGAGCTGGCCGTGACCACGATCGCGTTTGATCTGTCGATTGCGGCTCTCCTTGCGGTTGCCATTCTCCTGGTGGGACAGGCGATTGTCGCCTATGAGATCTTCACCGGTAAGTCGCTCCCTCGTCGGGGCTTCAGACGGCAATGGATCAGCACCGTCATCCTGGCGGCCGGTTACGGGCTTGTCGTCGGGTTGAGCCTGGCCCTGGGACTTCGGCAGGTTTACAGCCTGCTGTCCACTACGCTGCTGATGACCATCTTCTACGCGCTCTTCAACTGGCGAACCCACAGAGAGCGCGAGCTCTACGTGGAACACCTGCGTCCTTTCGTAGCAAGTCAGCATTTGTATGACTATCTCGTGCGACCTTCGACGCGTCCCGCAGGCCGTCTCACCGGAGAAACGACGGCGACGACGGAGGTGGATGCCGGAACCCCGTTTCGTGCTTTGTGCGAGGAAGTGCTGGCGGCCCGGGTGGCGTATCTCATCGCCAGGGGACCACTGGCTTCACTGGTGGGAGCTCCTTTGTCCTACCCCGAGGGTGCATTGAAATCACTTCCTCCCTTGTCTGACCTGGAAAGGGAATTCGCCTCTCCCTCGACGATGTGCGTTGCCCTCGACCCCCAGGAGTATGAGGACGTGCGTTTGGCCGTGCCTTTGTGGAGTGAGCGCGGACTGGTCGGCCTCCTGCTTTTGGGAGACAAGCAGGATGGCGGAATCTACACTCAGGAGGAGATTGAGATTGCGCGGTCGAGTGGGGAGCGTCTCATCGACACCATCGCCAGTGCGCGAATCGCCCAACGTTTGATGGCTTTACAGAGGCAGCGGATCGCGGAAAGCCAGGTCCTGGATCATCAGACGCGGCGACTGCTGCATGACGATATCCTGCCACAACTGCACACGGCGATGCTTTTGCTCAGCGGCCGGTCCGAACTCTCCCCGGAGACTGCAAGGCCGGTGCTCGAACAACTCGCTGAGGTGCATCGTCGCGTGTCCGATCTGCTTCATTCCATGCCGTCCTCCCCCACGGCGAGGTTGACGGAAGGAGGCGTCGTTCAGTCGTTGCGTCAGCTTGTGGAAGAGGAGATGAGCGGAGCCTTTGACACAGTGACCTGGGAAGTGGAGGAGGAAGCGGAGACCCAAGCGGGAAGCTTCTCCAGGGTGGGCATCGAGGTCCTGTTCTACGCCGCGCGGGAGCTTCTTCGGAACGCAGGGAAACACGCTCGCGGGAGCGGATTACCCCACCCACTTGCACTGCTCGTGGCGGTTCGCTGGCGTGAGGGTTTGGAGCTGGTAGTGCAGGACAACGGCGTTGGAATGGAGGCAGCACAGCCTTCCGCGGAAGGAACCGGACAGGGCCTGATCCTCCACGGGACGATGATGGCTGTCGTGGGGGGAACGCTGTCGGTCGAAAGCTCACCGGGAGAGTACACTCGGATGATCTTGTTTCTGCCGGAAGGAGCGTAGCAGGGAGGGCTTGGCAAAGAAGTCGACAGGAGCAGTCATGATCGACGACGGGAGCGGGGAGGGCCCCAACTCCGAGGTGTCTTCGCACGGGTCAGGTTACCCCATCATCGCCCTGGCTGCGCTGCTGTGGAGCTTTGGCGGGTTGTTCGTGAAGTACCTGACCGGAACGCAGCATGTCGCACCTGAAGCTGTTGCCTGCCTGCGGAGTGCGTTCGGCGGAGTGGCGCTTGTCTGGGCCCTGCCGAAGGTCTGGGGGGCGCCGATGGGGCGTGTGATGGGAGCCGGCCTCTCGTATACGTGTGTGGTCGGCGCCTTCGTGATGGCGACGGTTGGCACGACCGCGGCCAACGCAATCATGCTGCAATACGCCTATCCCTTGCTTGTTGCAGTGGGAGTCGTTTTGATCTTCAAGGAGCGCCTCGACAAACGCACGATCTTCGCTTTGGTGTTGGGGATGTTGGGAGTGGGCACGATTCTGATCAGCTCCTGGAGACCGGGGCAACGCGAAGGGTTGATCTATGGAGTATTCAGCGCTGTCGCCTTTGCCTCGGTCACGCTGTTTCAGCACTCAATCAAGACCGGGAGTCCATTCGGCTTCTCCAGCCTGTACAACCTGATGGCGGCCGCTCTCCTTCTGCCTTTCGCCCTGGGCAAGCTGCACCTCTCACTCTTTGCTCTGCTCGTTGTGGCGATCATGGGCATATTCCAACTCGCCTTGCCCTATGTGTTTTTCATCAAAGGACTGAGAACGGTCCCGTCCACCGATGCCGCTCTGATTACTCTCCTTGAGCCGGTGATGAACCCGGTCTGGGTGTGGTTGATCGTTGGAGAGACGCCTCAGGCATGGACGATCATCGGTGGATTACTGATCCTCATCGCCCTGGGAGTAAGGTTCGCAAGCGTGAGGAAGAAAACCTGAGAACCGGAGGCGTGCTCTATGAAGCAGCGCACGACTTCTCCAAGGCCTGTCTGATCAGTGTCAACTCATCAGCTATTCTCCCCAGAATCTCGTTGCGTTCGTCCTCGATCTCCAATTGTCGTTGTTCCCGTGCTTCACGCTCGGCATTTTGCTTTCGTGCCATTTCCAGCACACCGGGGAACATACTTCCCTTCTCCTGGGCAAAGGCCGTGGCTTTGTTGATCATCTCTTGCCCCTCCCGCCATTGCTCTTGCTCCGTGGATGCCTGTTGCTCAAGGAGCAACTTGATCGCCTCCAGCAGTTGTTGAGTGTCGGTCACCGTCTATCCCTCCCTATGATTCCATTGAGTGGAATCACTCGACCACCACCATTCGGAAGTCATGTTTTTTCAAAGCGAACCTCACTTTGCCTTGTTCCACCGGTAACGGCTCACCGGTCTCCGCATCTTTCGCCTCAAAGCTGCCCTTCAGGCCGAGTCGCTTGGTATCGACGGTGAACGTGCCCTCGCCGCCCTCGGCGAAGTCGGTGACGAGGACGAGGGCTTTGGCCGGACGGCTGAGGACCAGAGCTTTTGCCTGAAGTCCTCCCACTTGCACAGGCTGATTGCCCTCCCAGTAGGGATAGACCTTGCAGTCCGGCTGTCCATAGCCGAAGTCATAAAGAGATTGGTGGCACTTCGCCAGATCGTAGGTACGCCCGTCTGCCCAGATCTTGATCTCGTGTACGGCGGCAACTCCAAACGCGGTGCGTGAAATCCGCTTTTGTTCCTTCTCATCTTGAGTGATGACTCCGCCCAACACCAGGGGGACAAGTCCGGCTTGCAGCCCGATTGACTCCGTCCGGATGAAGTCCTCGGAGAACTTGTCCTGAAAATCGGCGGCCCCGTACTTGTCTTCCCAGTCGAGGGCGATGGTAGCGAAAGACAGGGCGGGGATGATGTAGCCGTTTGTCATGTGGACGACCGTCAGCGGCTCCTTGCCCGCTGCCCGATACATCACGGCGATCCGCTTGATGAGGTTTCTCATGGAGAAAATGCCACAACTCGGCTGGAGGTTGCCGTCGGGTCGGAGGTAGGCGTCGCCGGAGATCGTGTCTCGGTTGGCCGCGGCGTACGTATTGTCGAGGTAGATTCCGTCGATTTCCAGGTCCATCATCTTCTTGTAGTACCAGAGCGCGAAGTCCTGGTAGCTGGGCACCGGCTCGAACCAGGTTTCGGCCGCGAAGGACCTGCCCTCCTCGCCGGAACAGCCGCCTCGAGCATTCGTGTAGGGGATGATGCGGACTCCCGGTCTCATGGACCACATGCCCGCCTGGACGTGGATCTTTCGGTTTTCCACCCGCGATTGGTCCTCGTATCCTTTGACCCATTCGTCAAGGAAAGCCCAATCCCGGTTACCGGTATGCCGCGCCTCACGGAATTTCTCAAAGATCGTGAAGTCCCTTCTTCGGGGGTAGACGTCGCCGTAGTCCGACTCGGAGCCCCAGTACGGGCAGGAGCCGAGAATCACCATCTCTTCGGTGTTCGGGTACTTCCCGTAGAAACTCCAGCTTCTCCAACCGTCCGGCAAGGGCTTGACTGGTGTTGCCTGGAGACCGAAGACGATATGGCGGTTCCGCGCCAAGCGGGAAGGCTTGTTCACGAAGTGGACTCTCAGCGTCACGATGCCTTTCTGGCGCACGAGATCCAGTGCGGGAAGCTTGTCGTCCAACTCCCAGTCCCGATCCGTGTCGGCGAACCAGCACAACCCTCTCGTTTCTCCCCCGAGCCAGACGTAGGGCACGAACGAGCCGTAGAGGTCGTACCTCACGGCCTTCGTGCTATCCCAGACGACTCCCTCTCCCGCAGGGATGCTTCCCGCGTGGTTTGCGCGGACGCCATCCGAGCAAACGTGCAGGAGCGAAGCTATGTCCTCTCGCAGAGGAATGAGGAGATCGAGCGATTGCACCTCTTCCTTCTTGCTGGAGGACACGTCGAGGCTGACTTTCATCATCCCGTCGTAATCGAACTCAGAGGTCACTTTCGCTTTGAGAGGACCACCAGTCAAGCTGCATTCGGAGGTGACGCGGTCCGCGCTTTTCTCGATGAATCGAGAACTGCTCGACCGCAAGGGCGCGACGGTTCCGCGAGATTTCACCTCGAACCGCATGGGCGCCGCGAGGATCGCCTTGCCACTGGCGACGACCTGGTCCCACAAGCCCGACCCGTTCATCGCATGCGACCGGAGGAGGCAATCGACGGTCTGTCCTTTTACCTTCAGCGGCGTGAACGGGGGAATAACCTGACGTGAGCAACCGACGGAGTTGTGCTCCCACTCCCATACCTTGCGCTCGAAAGTCTGGACGAAGGGATTCTCGGGGACACCTTGTCCTCCGCGCAATTGAGCCGTGACAACGTAAGCCCCGGTCTTGAGATCAGGTGTGTCCAGGAGGATCTCACCTGCGTTGCTCTTGAATCCCTTCAGAGTTCCCTGAGCCAACGGCTTGTCACCGCCCTTGGCTTTAAGAACGAAGACGGCATCATGAACGTTTGCTGCCGCGCTGAGACCGCTGAAATCGACCCGGGCGCGAACCTTGCGATAGTAGGGGTAGTAACTGGCGGTGAAGTCGACCGCTTTGGCTTCCTGACGAACCACGGTCCAGGTATGGCTGGGTTTCTTATCCCATCCGAAGGAACGGTTGAAGTATTCTTTGCTTCCATCGGGCGAGGTGACTCGGATCGCTGCGGAATACTTTCCCCTCTCAACGTTCCGCTGGAGATCCACAACCTGTTTGCTCCCGGGCTGGAGAGTCAGAGTCTTCTCGGTAGAAAACCAGGGCTGGTTCGTGGGTTGGACTTCGAGATGCACCTTCGCATCGATGGGTCGATTTCCGGGGTTGCTCGCTGCCACCCGGAAGTCAACCTTACCGTCGAATATCTCGCCCAGCGACAGGACCTGTGTGACAGGAGCGGCTTCGTCCCACCGAACACGGGTCATGGTGTCCCTGTTGGCAAAAGCAGCCATCGAGGGCGCCCAACTGGAGTAGGTAGAGGGTTGCTGCCAGTCGCGGCAGACGTGGACTCGCCACTCTCGCTTTACATCCTCTGCGTCGACTCCCAGGGAGTCGAGCGTAACGCTCGCTTCGGAGGACCACACACCTTCTCCGATCGAGTTCTTGAACTCCCAGTCGCCCTCCCAGAAGCCGCTCGCTCCACCCGCCTCAAACGCGATATCGAAAATTGTCCCCAGGGGATTGCCAATAAACTGGAAGTAGCGACGATCTCCCGACTTTTTACCCTCGTGCGGCGCGAGCCACACCTCGATGGCGTCATCGTTCCACACCGGACCATCCTTCTTCCGCACGCGGGAGAGAAGGCTGCCGATAGGCGGCGTCTCAGTCTTCATCGCAACATAGACGCGCTTCCCGTCGCATCCGAACCAGAAGGTCCCACCACGAGGCGTGAGAAACCCGGACCCAAACTCAGAGAAGCCAACGACCCGCACAGCCTCGGCCCATTCCTCTTCCGTGATGATGCCGTCGATGGTGGGGGCTAAGTGCATCAACGGCAGTGACACTGAGGCCTTCTCGGTCGGATCAATCTTCTGGGCTGAAACGCCCCGGACACCCAACGTAGCGGTGAGCAGGCAGACAGGGATCAGTAATCTGGTGAGCATCTTCATTTCCGTTCCTCGATCAAGAAAGCAAACCTGGACGAACTGACTGAATGTAAACAGGACGAAGCAACCCCTCAGTGATGGGATTGCTTCGTCCGTCGTGTCTTGCAGGGGAAAGCCAGACTGTCGATGGCATCGCATGAATTGGAAGATCACATGGCAAGGATTTTCCGCATGGCCTCAGCAGTACGCCGGTGGGCCTCCCACGAGTCCGAGGCGCCCTCGATAAGTCCCGCATCGACTTCGGAGATCACTTCGCCCTGGTAGCCGATGGACCGCAGCGCCGCCATAAAGCGAGGGTAGTTCACTTCGCCTTCAAGCAGAGCGTTCCACTCGAAACGGCTTTCGCCCCAGACTTTCTTGAAGTCTTTGAAGTGTACCTTGTGAATGTGCGAGCCGAGAATCTCGACCCATTGTTCCGGGATGCTGAACATGGCCATGTTACCGGGGTCCATGTAAAAACCGACCCGGGGACTGCCCACCTCGTCGAGGAACCGCTTCATCTCGAGAGGACTCAGAAACATGCCGTTCCAGACGTACTCGATAGCCAGGTTGACGCCCTTCTCCTCCGCGTACGGCACTACGGCGCGCATACCCTCCAGGTTTTGTTGATAGGCAACGTCATAGCGCACCGCCTCCGAGGGTCCGCCGGGGATTGTGAGGATCGTGTCGATGCCCAACGCGGCTGCGGCATCGATGGACTTCCTCGTTACATCGATGAACCTTTCCCGCTCCGAGGCATCGTTTGTGGCGAGGGTGCCCCGTTGACTGACCGCCGCCAACATACTGACCAGGGAGACGCCCGAGGAATCGCTCAAGTCCTTGAGACGGATCACATCTGCTTCGGTGTAGTCGAGGGGCAGGTCCCCCTCATCAGTCATCAGAATCTCGATGCAATCGTATCCGGCTTCCTTGACCTTGGGCAGCCATTCATCGAGTTTACGCTCCCGACCTAACAGTAATTGGGTAATGCCGATCTTCATTAAGTCAATCCTCCAGTGTAGTATTCACGCAACAAAAGGGAGTTCGTGGCGCTTTTCTTGGCGCCAACACTCCACTGCTCCAACCGCATGGTTTCAATTGCACTCCGCCACCAACGGACCGGCGAGTTCCTTCAAGAAGAACAGTCGCCCCGGTTGCGTCGGCATGAAGGAACAGGGCACCCACTTACTCGGCCCGTAGCGCAAAGTCACCCACAGCGACAGTCCCTGCCACATCATCCCGCGGTTCAGCGAGCCGTCACAGCCTCCGATGATCTTGTCCACGCCGAGGAACAGCCCAGGGCCTATCGTATTCGCATAACACGGCACGAGAGTCGTGCGGCTCTTGAAGCTGGTGATGGCGTTCTGCTCAATGGTGAGGGGGTGCAACTTCGCGCCGATGCGATGGGTCGGTTTCCTCCACTCCTTCTCCGAGGCATATTCCGCTGCGAAGTGAGGCTCCCAGAACGCGATATGGAAGACACGACCGATGCCAAAAACAACGATCACCTTCGCGCCCTTGCTGCGAAGCTCGCCGATCTGGTCCCCATACTTCGGCAACGAAGACTTCAGGGCAAAGTGTCGTTGCTTCGGCGGCACAGTCAGTTTTCCGAGCGGGCCGTACAGAGCGCCTCCCATTGCATTCTGGAACGCTGCCGGATCGGAGGGACCCAGCGTGTTGCCTTCTGCGTCACTCCACTCATCCATGTTGAAGCCATGGACGTGTTTGCAGTCTACCCCCCATTCCTTGAGGAAGTAGACCGCCCATCGGTACATCCCCATCGGCCCGACCGGCAGGATGAAAACCAGCGGGTGCGAAGCGTCCTTCGCCTTCTTGATGTCCAGGGCGATCTCGTGGCCCATCCTCATGTCGAAATCCTCAATCGTGTCACAAGGGACTGGCTCGAAGCCCTTGTGCCACCATCGCTGACGTTCCGTGATGGACTCCGGCGGGTGGCTACAACACTCGTCCATCTTCGCCAGGTCCCAACCTTCGGGGAAAAACTTCTCCAGCAAGCTGCCTTTGAGAGTAGACAGGAGGTCCATTTGTTTGTCAGTTCCTTTCGATTCAGGGGTTGGCCGCGCTCAGGGCTGGTCCGGGGTAGGATAGCATGATTTCAGCGGATGTCAAGCCGTTCATCTTCACCCCTCGCGCCGCCGCGGCGATCAACGCCTGCAGAATCTCCTCCGCCCGGTTCGGCGAGCTGTAACTCGTCTTGAACACGAAGGTCATGATCTTGATGGAGCTCTGCGCCTCATTGATCGCCATCAGAAACACCGGGAACAACAGCGTATCGGTGTAGATCGTCAGCTTCGTTGGCCAGAAAGGGCCTCCTTCGGGAAATGTGGTTAATGGTTGATGGTGGACTTCAGCGGCCAGAGTTCGGTTGCTGCTCGGAGTCTCGAAGTGTCCTTCACGGATGTCCGTGAGGCTTCACCTCATCCTTCAGTATTGCCTCTCCCTTCGTCAGCCATGAAATACCGAAGGACACAATGGCGATAGCCTCCAACCAATACACCGGATGGTATCTAGCAAGAACCGACGCGGCTTCATGCGGAAGCAGATAGTACATGCCTGCGAGCAATACGCAAATGAGCATGATACTGCCACATGCTCTGTAGACTCGATTCCTTTGCAGTTTCCTTCTTGAGGGTTCTCTCTTGGGACCAGTCTTCGTGAACAGGAATAGCGAGAAATAGGTGAGGGTCAGGAAGAATAACGTAGCGAAGAAGGAATGAAAGCCCCCCGTGATCAGCTCCTGACCTGAGGCTGCGAAATCAGGCGCGGTTGGGAAGAGTGCCACACCAATGGCGCTTACGCAGGCTATATCACCGGCAATGTCATCAGCACGCTCGTATCCTTTGTACGAAAGCAGAAACAAGCCGATGGCACAGAGGGTGCCGACAAATACATCTCGCATACCGGTATGGTAGTAGCTGCTGATGGAACTCTGAAGACCGGTCTGAAAGACCAACAGTGCGCCCAAAGACACGAGGAAGGGCAATGCGGTTCCCAGAATCCCTATGGTTTTTCTAAGACTCAGATAGGAGAAGACCAAGGATCTTTCATCTGGCTGTTCGTTGTGCGTGTGCATCTCTTCCGTCCCTGGCTCGACACATGCCGGCGTGCCCCTGCTTCTCGATTCGTTTGCGGTGTCTAACGCGTGATACAGGAAGACGCAAGCGCAAATCAAGATCAAGATGAGCGCAAAGGCATGGACCCAAGGGAGAGCACCCGCTAAGAAGCGGAATGCTCCGTGCAATTGATCTTCCTCTTGACTCATAAGCTGCGTTGCCATTGCGCACACAACTCCGTACACGAGAAGACTCAGGATGAAAATGCTCCCGATCCAGAACTCATCGTATCCTTTCTTCAGGAAGTTCTCCCTGCATTCCTTGTGGAACCCGCCGCCTTGCGGCAGTATCTTGCTCTCCAGGTCCTCGGCGTGTTTGCGGCACAACGAGAAGTACCGCCAGAACCAGCAAGTAAGCAGAAACCAGATGGCCATCAGAAGGGGGATGATCCCGAGTACTACGCCCCATATTTCCTTCGCGAAGTCTTTCGCGACTCCTTCTGCCACCTTGGGTGAGAAGAGAATGCCCAGGATAATTCCTGAAACGACGATGGACCACGAAGTGATATACAGCTTGAAGTACTCCGTCCACTGGCTCACCAGCGCTTGGTAGTACTTGAACAGCACGTCAACGTCTTCCTTTTGGTTTGCCCTCGTTTTGTCGTTCTCGCACATGAGTACAATGCTCCTGTCTTGCATCTAATTCGACGCCGCGCGGTGAATCGCCAAAGAGGCTATCTCTCGCAGTTAAGCTTGCACAGCCGCGCGTCGATATGACTTCTTCTCTTCTCCTGGGTGGCAGTTTCCAATGCCAGACGAAGATGCCCTTCCGCTTCGGCGTTCTCGCCCATCTCCATGAGGGCCACGCCCGGTGCGTAATGCACGTCCGGATGATCGGGCTGGTCATAAAGTACACCCTTGAAGTAGCGAATGACATCTACAGGGCGTTGACGGAAAAGCCTATGGGCGGCTTGGAGGTACGGATAATGCAGCGCAATTCGGAATGCCTCATCATGGCGCTTTGCCTTCCGAAACGAACTGATGGCCGTCTGCATTGGTTCCCCTTTTCGATACCCCTGAGACCAGTACCAATTGAGCAATTCATCGGCGGTGGTCGCAGACAGATCCTTGGCAAACAGGGCGCCGGTGGTCAGTTTGTCGGGGTCGATGCCGTCTGCGCGCATCCGCTCGTACCACTCCTTAGCGGTGGCGTAGTCTTCAGCCCTGCTGACGAGCGTATTGTACGTGACCACGTTGGGGTCGATGCCGTCTGCGCGCATCCGCTCGTACCACTCCTTAGCGGTAGCGTAGTCTTCAGCCCTGCTGACGAGCGTATTGTAGGTGAACACGTCTGGGGCGATGCCGTCTGCGCGCATCCGCTCGTACC
>JACQGJ010000460.1 GCA_016199605.1 Armatimonadota bacterium
CCCCCGCGTCCAGTAGATGTTGACTCAGTCCGGTAGGACTTTCAAGAGGTCCTCAACCGCGCCACCAATGTCCTTCGCCGCCAGTATCGCGGAAATCACGGCCACTCCGTAGGCTCCCGACTCGATACACTCGCAGGCTCTCTCGGGGGTCACTCCTCCAAGAGCAAAAACGGGGAGAGAGACCGCCTCTGCAACCTTCCGTAGATTCTCAAGCCCTTGCGGGGGGCCGAATGAATGCTTCGAAGGCGTGTCGTAAACGGGACCAAAACAAAGGAAATCTGCTCCCTCTTGTTCGGCCCTGACGCCCTCTGCGACGGAATGGATCGACACCCCGATGATCTGATCGGAAAGGAGACACGTTCGCGCGGCCGCGGGAGACAGGCTTGTGGAGGTCAGATGAACTCCGGTCGCCCGGACGGTTCGGGCGATGTCCGACCTGTCATTGATGAGAAGACTCGTGCCGTAACGGTCGAGCACGGGTTTGACGGCAAGGGACAACTCATGCACCTCGCGAGGTGTGAGGTCCTTCTCACGCAACTGCACAGCTCGTAGGCCGGCCGCACACGCTTCCTCCAGAGCTTCGGACAAGGGCTTGGGGAAGCACGTCTGCCTATCGGTGACCAGGTAAAGTCGGAAAGGGCAAGGGCGCAGTCGCATGGTCAAGGACTTGAAGTGGGTGGCCCGAATCCGGGCGTCACTCGATCAGACCCTCCAGCGGACTGGAGGCGTTCGCGTAGAGTTTTTTGGGGATTCGTCCCGCCTCGTAGGCGAGCCGTCCGGATTCGACCGCCATGCGCATGGCGTGAGCCATCTTGACCGGCTCTTTGGCGCCGGCGATTCCCGTATTCATGAGCACTCCGTCACAGCCAAGTTCCATGGCACTCGCTGCGTCAGAGGCGGTGCCCACACCCGCATCGACGATTACGGGAATGGAAACGGTCTCGAGGATGATCCGGAGGTTGTATGGGTTGCAGATTCCCAGTCCGGATCCAATCGGCGCTCCCAGAGGCATTACTGCAGCGCAACCGAGGTCCTCCAGCTTCTTGCAGAGAACCGGATCGTCGTGAGTGTAGGGCAGGACGGTGAATCCCTCTTTCACCAAGGCCCTGGCTGCCTCCAGGAGCGCTTCGTTGTCAGGGAAAAGCGTCTTGGGGTCTCCAATCACTTCGAGCTTGACGAACTCCGTCCCCAGAGCTTCACGCGCCAGTTGGCACGTCAGGATGGCGTCCTCCGCCGTGTAGCAACCGGCGGTATTCGGAAGCAACTCGAACCGGTTGCGGTCGATGAAGTCCAGCATGCCCTTGCCCGACTTGTCATTCAGGTCGATTCGCCGGATCGCGACGGTCACGACCTGAGCGCCGCTTGCCTCATGCGCTTGTCGCATGGTCTCAAAATCCGGGTACTTCCCGGTTCCAACTATCAAACGGGATGTAAACTCACGTTGGCCCAACACAAGCGTGTCTGTGTTCAGTGACATTCTCTCTTCTCCTTCATCGCAGGAACACAAGTTCCTGCACGACGAACCTCTCTTGAGGAAGGCTCTTGTCCTCCACCTACGGCATGAATGACCTCGACTGTGTCCCCTTGCTGAATCTTCTGGGTGGCATGGTCCGCCCGAGGGATGACCGACCGATTGAGGGCGACGGCAACGCCTTCCCGATTGAGGTTGATCTGTTGCAGCAGCCCGCAGATTGTCAAAGGAGCAGCAAACTCCTTGATTTCGCCGTTCAGTTTGATCGCAATCTTCATATCCGTGCAAGGGGGGCGTCGGCGCGGGCAAAACGGGACGGCGAAAACGGCTCCAACAGGGCCGGTGCCCTTCCAGTCATGATCAACTCGGTCACGAGCTTGGCGGTTATGGGCGCCATGAGGAGCCCGCTTCGGTAGTTGCCGGTTGCCATCAACAGACCCTCGACGCTCGTTAGTCCAACAATTGGATGCTGGTCTGGAGAGCCAGGACGAAGCCCTGCCCAAGTCTCGATCAGGGAGCAATCCTGCAAGGCCGGCAACACGCTCAGGGCAGCGTGCAGCAGCTTCTCTACAGCCCCAGAGGTGACCCGTTTATTGAAACCAACTTCCTCCACTGTCGATCCGACCTCGACCCGCCCCCCCAGGCGGGGTACGAGGTAGCATCGAGGAGAGTGGACATTGTGAGTGAGCAGGCGGGCAGGTTCCATCTGCAGCGCAACCATTTGTCCTTTTACCGGACGTGTCGGTGGACGAAGACTCGGATCTTCCATCTCGATCAAGTGTGACCAGCATCCGGCGGAGAGGACAACGGTCCCTCCCGTATAGTGAGTCGCATCGGATTCGACGAGGAGTTCCCCCCTGGACCGCACCCGAATGGCCCGCACCGGAGTGTAACGCTGGATTCTTGCGCCCAGGGACTCAACCGCTTTCAACAAAGCCTGCAAGAGCATACGGTTGTTAACCTGGTGATCGCCGGGAACCAGAAGACCACTGTGAACCTCTGGCGCGATAGACGGTTCCAGGGAGAGGACCTCACCTCGCGTCAATTTCGTCAGCGGCACGGAATCATCGGCTGAACCGGTTAGATCCGCTGCCCATCGCTCTTCCTCCGCGCTCAACAGGGGCATCAGTGTGCCCTCGCTTCGGTACTCCGGGTCGACCCCTGTCAGCTCACGGAGCTCAACACAGAACGCGGGATAGATGTCTCTGCTGGCGATAGCCATCCTGGCGAAGGGTTCGGTAGCCGGCTCGAACTTCGGAGCGATAAGACCGGCTGCCGCATGGGAGGCCTCCCTGCCTGGCTCGCCGCTCTCAAGAACGAGGACCGAGAGCTTCTCCTGTCGCAACCTAAGGGCGATTGAAAGTCCGATGATCCCGCCACCAATGATGACGACGTCCGCGCTGCGTTGGCTCTTCCCCAAGACGACCCTCCCTGAGTTGCTTGTACCTTCGCTCAGCATGTTACCAAATCGGTCACGGATTGTCACTGAGGAATTTGGGTTGACGCTTCATGGCTGCAACAATAGAATACCCTTCAACAGGGAGGGAATGCAAATGAAACGAGAACTGGAAGGACGGGTAGCGGTTGTGACGGGAGGTTCCCGGGGGATAGGACGAGCCTCTTGTGTCGCGCTTTCCCAGGCGGGGGCCTCGGTCGTAGTAAACTACCTCGATGAGGGGATCGGAGTGAACCGCAAGGATGCCGGCGAGGTCGTGAACGAGATCTCTGAGCAAGGAGGGAAAGCGGTTGCCATCGCTGCTGATGTTACTGATGAAGAGCAGGTTTTCCGGCTGGCGGAAAGCGCAGTGTCCCAGTTCGGGAAAGTTGACATTCTGGTGAACAACGCGGCGATTCTGCGGGACAAGACCGTCAAGAAACTGAGCCTCCAGGATTGGGATGCCGTGATCGCCACGAACCTGACGGGCGTCTATCTCTGCTGCCGCGCCTTTCTGGAGGCTCTGGAGGCCTCAGGTAAAGGCACCATCGTCAGTATGTCCTCAATCAGCGCGCGGCTGGGTCTCTTTGGGCAATCCAATTATGCCGCAAGCAAGGCGGGGGTCATTGCCTTCACGAAGTCACTGGCGAAAGAGGTCGCTCGGAAGAATGTTCGCGTCAACGCGGTGGCTCCTGGATTGGTTGACACCGAGATGGTGCGCACGATACCGGAAGAGCACCTCAGCAAGATGGTTGAGCAGGTCCCGTTGGGTCGGCTTGCTCGGCCGGAGGAAATCGCGAACGTGATCGTGTTCCTGGCCTCCGACAAAGCCAGCTACATTACGGGCCAGACCATTCCTGTCAACGGCGGCTGGCTGTAACGCGCGAGATCGAGTTTCGCTTTACTTTGCCTTTGGGGCAGGACATACTGGATGAGTATTCGAAAGCGCAAATCGACCATCAATCAAGGAGGAACCTTCACATGGCTTTCCAACTACCCGACCTGCCGTACCCGTTTGACGCTCTGGAGCCGCACATCGATGCCCAGACCATGGAGATTCATCATGACAAGCACCACGCTGCCTATACGACGAACCTGAACAACGCGATTGCCGGTACCGAGTTTGAGAACATGGACCTCTACTCGCTCCTGGCAAAACTCGAAAGCGTCCCCGAAGAGAAACGCATGGCTGTTCGCAACAACGGCGGAGGCTACGCGAACCACAACTTGTTCTGGGAGATCATGGGTCCGAACGCAGGAGGAGCTCCCACGGGGGAACTGGCCAAGGCCATTGACGACGCCTTTGGGAGTATTGATGGGCTAAAGGAGAAGTTCAGCGCTGCGGGGGCGACGCGTTTCGGATCGGGTTGGGCATGGCTCGGCGTCGGTGAAGACGGCAAGCTGTGTGTTTGCTCGACGCCCAACCAGGACAATCCGTGGATGACCGGAGTAGTGGCATGCACCGCAGGCGCGATCCTTGCGCTGGACGTGTGGGAACACGCCTACTACCTCAAATACCAGAACCGCCGGCCAGACTACATCAAGGCCTGGTGGAACGTGGTCAACTGGGACGCGGTCGCCCAGAAATACGCTGCTGCCAAGAAATAGCAGGTGTTGTCGGCGATCAACGTAGCGCCAAGGCAATTATACTCGTCACCGTTGAGAATCCACCTTTCCCCCTCGCCCTGCCCTCTCCCCATCGGGGAGAGGGTCGGGGTGAGGGGGTGTTTTCAACGGTGACGAGTACAGGAAGGGATGAGAGATCGGGTCCTGGCGAGTCGCCCTCCTCTCTCATCCTTTTTGGTTCGGGGCGATGACGTCCGACAACTGAACCGGAGCAAATCGGGGGCGAGCACAGCGGGTGATTGATCCTGAGCGCATCCACGGCGTTTCTCTTGATGCCTACGGAACCCTTGTCTTTCTTGATCGATTCCTGGAACGGATGGGAGGCGAGCTTGCCCGGCGCGGGGTCGTTGCCTCTCAGGAGACCCTTGAGCAATCCTGTCAGGCGGAGATCAGGTATTACGTTGCGAACAACCACCACGCCAGGGATGTGCAGGAGCTCTGCAAGCTGCGACTGGAATGCGCGCATATTCTTGGGAGTGAGTTGAAGCAGCGCGGCGTCGCGCAGTCGATGGAGGACAGGGATTTTCTGGAGGTCCTCATGAAGAGCCTGCAGTTCAGGGCGTATGACGATGTTTTGCCGGCTCTGGAAGGACTGACTCAACGTAAGCTCAAGCTGCTGGTTGTCAGCAACTGGGATTGCAGCCTTCCTGACACGCTTGAACGGTTGAGCTTGCTGGGGCACTTTCATGCGGTGTTTGTGTCTTCGATCTGCGGGTCCGAGAAACCTGACCGAGGGATTTTCGACTTCGCACTTGAGCAGGCTGGGCTGTCCCCGGAAGAGGTGGTTCACGTGGGAGACAAGTGGGGTCCGGATGTCGAAGGGCCCTTATCCGCTGGCATTCAGCCTGTGTATCTTCAGCGTAATACCAGGTCTCCCGCTATCGAAGGCGTTCCGACAATTACCTCGCTCAATCAACTGGGACCTTTGCTTGACCTGGCTTTAGGCCTGCCGGACTCGCCGACGAAGGCTTCATCATACGGAGGACACCCGTAAGAGCTCGTCCAACGATAACACCGCGCCCATTCCCGGATGAAGCTACGGAATCTCTGGCAAACAGATCGCGAAACCGCGGAGTTGTTGTTGGATGAGTTCTAAGGTTCCCATGAGCACAATTTCTCCCAACGTTATTGATATTCCTCTTGTCAGAGAGGCGCGGTACTACCGGAAGTGGGATGAGGAGTACCTCCTCTGCGACCTCTGCGCCCACTACTGTAAGATTAGTGAAGGGGAAAAGGGGATCTGCCATGTCCGGCAGAACGTCCAGGGAAAACTTTACACTTTTGTCTATGGCAAAGTAGTGGCTTGTCAGACTGCGAAAGTGGAAAAGATCCCCTTGTTTCACTACCGCCCCGGCTCGCAATCCTTGACCATCGCAACTCCCGGGTGCAATTTCCACTGTTCCTACTGCAACAACTACGATATCTCCGTCCTGTTTCAGGAAACGGGTGAGCCTGTTGACTGGGGTTGCCCCATGTCCCCGGAAGAGGTCGTGGCTCTGGCATGCATGACGGATTGCTCCAGCGTCGCCTTTAGCTACACCGAGCCAACCATTTTCTATGAGTACGCCCATGAGATCGCCGAGCAGGCTTCTGACGCGGGGTTTCGTATTCTGTTCGGAACGAACGGCTACATCACCGAAGAGCCGCTCAAGGAGATAGCCTCCTGTCTCGACGTTGCGAACGTAGATCTGAAGACCTTCAGCGACAAGACTCATCGTCGAGTCATGGGGGCTAAGCTTCAGCCGGTGCTCGACTGCCTGACACAGATGAAGGCGCTCGGTATCTGGGTGGAGGTGACGACCCCGGTCATCCCTACCCTCAACGATTCCGAAAAAGAGCTGAGGGACATCGCGACGTTCGTTAGGGAGTTGGGGGCAGAGGTTCCCTGGCACGTCGTTCGCTTCTATCCGGATTTCAGGCTCAACCATCTTCCTGTGACTCCGGCCGCCTCCCTGAGACGAGCAAGGGAGATCGGACAGGAAGCCGGACTTCGGTACGTCTACACCAATATCTCCGCAGGGGGAGAAGGCGAGCACACTTACTGTCGTCTGTGCCGGGAAACGCTGATTGAGCGGTTTGGATACGAGGTCCGCAAGAACAGACTGGTTGAAGGTTGCTGCCCCGTTTGCGGAACACCCGTGGACGGAGTGGATATGGATCCCGCGAAGGCCAAACAGATAACATACTGCGCCCAGCGCCCAGGGGCGCAATTCGTGACCTGAGCGGGCTTGTATCCCGGCGTCATGGCTTCAACCCCTTCGCCCCGGATTACAGCTTCACAGGCAAATCCCATCTCTGCTGACTCGTTGATCGCAAGGCTGAGAGCAGCGTCGCATGCCGTCACGGCAGTCGCACCGGACGTCGCGTGATACACGATGGACTTCTCGCTTGCCGGTCCACGGTTAGCACACTGCACTGATCGCTGAAACGATCTCCGTCATCCACACAATGAACTCCGAGGTGTGGTCCAGTCGGGTGATCATTCCTTCGTCGTAGGGGTTGCACCACCAGCCCTCGGGACGTTGCTCCTCAACAAGGAAACCGGCGAAGCGAAGGGCCGCCACTCGTGCGCGTCCATCACCCGTGAGAGAGTAATAAACGGCCGCAGCGACAGCGCCTTTGCCCGCGGTGGGATAGGAGAAGGAGTCTTTGGCACAGCTCAGGCAGAACTCGAAGAGCCGACCGGCGGCCTTGAGACATTCATCACAGCCTGTAGCGAGGTGAAGTCGCGTGAGAAACAGAAAGGCGATCCCGGGGCAGTAGTAAGCTTGTCGAATCTTAGTGGCGTCAACGAACGGAGCGCCTCCGGGCAGAGGGGATTCCTCGGTGACCAGGCGCCCCTCGGGGGTCATCCAGTAGTAGAACCGACCAGGGTCCGGCTGCTGCTCAAGCATGGATATGAGACATCCTGCTGCTTTTGTTGCCGCGTCGAGATGGCCGGTGTAGATTGCCGCCATGGCAGCCCAGGCGCTGCACACCGGCTCCACGTATTCATTACCGGCTTTCACCTGAAAGAACCCGCCGCATGGAGCCTGGCAACGCAGGATATGATCGAAGACGCGACGGGAGAGGTCGAACCGAGCCAGCCGGTGTGCCCCCTGGCAGACCCAACTGGTTTTGTACAAGCCCAAGCCGTCGTCAAAGTGACGCAGGTCGCCATCGGCCTGTAGATCGTTCGTTTTGATCCACCCCAGGAGCCGGTTGGCTTCGACGGCATGACCCGCGAGGGGGAGAGCGTAGGTTTGCTTGTGATAGACGTCGGCTTGCAGATCAGGTTGGAGGAAAGACCCATCCGGGTTCTGGTGAGCAAGCACCCAGTCAGTGCCTCGTCGAATCGTTTCAAGATATTGGGATTGGTTAGGTAGCATGAGTTCCTCCGAAGTCGGTTGTCGAGATCATTCAAAATGGAGAGTGCCGTAATCCTCCAGCCAATGGAAGTTGAGCTGTTCCAAGGGAAAAGCGGTAGACAACTCCACTCCGCCCTTCAGATACACAGAGTAGTCGTAGCGGGAAACAAGAAAAGTCCAGTTGCTTCCCGAGGTCGGTCTCGCTTTTATGGTGTTTTCGAGGGCTGTCAGAGGGATTGCCACCTCAGCCGTCCATTTCGTGTCACGGTCTTCCCAGTTCTCCAGGGAACCCTCGACCACTACGGCCGCCGTCATGCCGGACTCGTACGCCAGGCTGTCTTCGTCCGATCCATAGAAACGGCGTGGGTAGAAGTAGTCACGCGTTGCCCCGGTGGGAGTCACGTGAAATTCCCAGTAGGGAGGTTTGTTGCGGCTGGGGCGCAGGAACAACTCCAGGATATCGTCACAACCGAAGTCAGGATCGTGTCCTTTGTGATAGCCGTATATATCCTTGTCCTCCATCTCCGCAGCGAGATAGAGATTCGTGTCATCCCAGAGCAACCAGGCTTTCGCTTGCGTTGTCGCCCGACGCTTCTTCGTAGGAAGCACGAAAATGGTGAGCAACACGGCGTGACGCCACGCTGCCTCGTA
>JACQGJ010000461.1 GCA_016199605.1 Armatimonadota bacterium
GTATAAAGGGAATTCCTTTCATCGACTCGTTGGGGGAGAGTATAACATCGCGACGAAGCGACCGCAACGTCCTTCCGCTTAACGTGTGCATTTTCCAAAATGAGGTTTGGCTACTGTAGTGAACGGTCGCCGTGCCGTTCCTGTCACGGCAGGAAGGCAACGTATCGCCCGGCAGGAACGGCACGGCGACCGTTCACTACCCGTGGCTACGTGGTTGGCGACATCAGAATACAAAATGCAAACCCGCTTAACTCCGTTTTGACACGTAATCCTCATGTGCTATACTCTGCGTGGGTAGTTAGTTTCAACTTAGGCAAGATGTGAGGGGAACATGATGGGCAAGTGGTCAGCGTTGGTTGCTGAGGACAACCGGGGGGTTATCGAATTCGTGTCTGAGGTGCTGCGGTTACATGGTTACGAGGTGCGCACAGCTTCCGATGGCATGGCGGGGTTGGAGATGTTCCGTCAGGAACCTTGCGACCTCGTCATAATGGATCTTGACATGCCTCGCATGAGCGGCATGGAGGCGCTCTATCATCTCCGTGCTCGCGATGCGCACGTGGGAATCATCTTGATGACCGGGCACTGGGCTCCCGATGCGAGCACCGAGGCGGGTAAGATGGGGGCGGCCTTCTTGAACAAACCCTTTTCTCTCTCCGAGCTGGATGCTTTGCTCATTAGAATGCAGGCAGAACGCGCGCGCTGGTATGAAAGGAAACTCGCTGCGCAGCCCCCCGCGAAATCACAACCGGACAATAGCGCCGCAGAACGAAGACGCCAGGTACGCGCAGCCTCCACTTGGGATCCGACTGTGATGGAGATGAAGGGGAACGGACAGCAAGCGCGGCAGTGTGAAATCATTGACCTCAGCCTGGGCGGCTGCGGGAACCATTTCCCCCTTGACGCTCCCTATCCTGTGGGTTCCGAAGTGAGGATTACCTTTGGATCGAGAGCAGGAGAAGGGTTGTTCACCGTGCCGGCTTCTGTCGTCTGGTACGACCTGCCCGGCTCACGATGCGGGACACGGTTCCGCAGCCTGACTGACCAGCAGCTCTTGCAGTTGGAGCACATGGTCGCCGGCGCGTTGAAAGCAGGATCCCTGGTTTGACCACGAATCAGGACCTTCCACGGGACGGAGGCCAACGCGGCAGTCTGATAGAGAAGGTCGTCCCTGCTCCCTCGTGACGTTGGACCCAGAGTTCGCCTCCGTGGGTCTCCACCAGTTGCTTGGCCAGGTAAGCCCCAATCTGCTCCCTCCTGCCTGTGGAACTTCTCGAAGCTACTGGCTTGTTGGCTTGCAGGAATCCCATCGCTCTTTGTCCGCCTCGAGGGATGCCTCCGGATTGCCGACGCGGCGTTGACGAAACAGCCCGGCGGAGCTATCTTACTCCCTGCGCGTGAAAGGAGAGGACGGTAGATGATCCGGAATCACCACGGAACCCGCTTGTTGTTGGTTGTCTTCCTCATGCACGGTCCGAAGGCTCTCTGGCCGAGCGTCCTGTTCCTCAACCACTTTGATCAGTCCCTCGATGCCGATCACAGTCTCTACGGAGAAGCAACGGCGACACCGCAGGGACTCGGATTGAGCAGGGAGGGGCACGGCTACCCGTTTCAGGGAGCAACCGCGCCGCGGGCGTTGGATGCGGGTTATACTCCGCTCGAAAAGAAGGACGCGTCGGTTCGCTACCCGGCGGTCAACCTCGACAGCCGCCGCGGCACGATCGAGATGTGGGTCAAGACTGCATGGGACGCCGACCTCCCCAACACCCGCAAGACCGACCGCTTCAATCACTTCTTCTCCGCCCCGCTCGAAAACAAAGGCTCGATCAACCTCTACTATGCCTGCTATCGGTGGAACTGGTTCACCCCCTACATCGTGTTCCACCTCAACAACGGCAAGCCGGTGAAGGCAGGCGAGCAGGACCCCGACTTCATCATTAACTTCCGCGTCGCGCACGACGAGAAGCAGGAAGGATTCGTTTGGCAGAAGGACGCGTGGCACTATCTCGTTGCGACATGGACGCCGACCGTGTTCCGACTGTTTGCCGATGGCAAACTGATGTGTGAGCGTGTGTGGGAGAAGCCGGTGGACATCCCGCCCGTTGCCGGACCGATCTGCATTGGAAACAATGTCGGCAACTGGGCAGTGCCCACGTGTCTCGCTGAGGCGCTGATCGATGAGGTCCGTATCTGCGACGCGCCGCTCTATGCCGACGAGAAGACCATCCCGGTGCCGACGACGCCGCTGGCGAAGGAGATCAAAGGCGCGACCCTCGCAGCAGGCGGCTTCGAGACCTTCTCGCGACCCGATCCGCGGCAGTATTACTGCTACCGGACGAATACGCCACCGACCCTTGACGGGAAACTCGATGACGCGGTGTGGAAGCAACTGCCGATCTGGTCGGGGTTCCTCGTCTACGGCAAGCCTGACCAGAACATGGCGCACCAGACCGAGTTACGCCTGTGCCGCGACGACAAGAACATCTACGTCGGCGCGTTGCTGCGTGAAGACCGGATCGACTTCCTGAAGACCACGGCGCAGCCAGGTGCGGAAGACCCGCGCGTGTTTGCCGACGATTGCGTGGAGTTCTACTTCGCCCCCCGGCAGAACGAAGTGCCCGATGTCCAGATCGGAATCAACAGCCTCAACGCCCACTGCGACCTGATGCACACGAAGGACAAGGCAGACTTCAAGTGGAACGGCAACGCGAAGTCGGCGACCGGCAAGACGGCGGAAGGTTGGGTCGTCGAGCTGGCCTTCCCCTATGAGGACGTGAGCACGACCCCTCCGAAGGTCGGCGACCTATGGGGATTCCGTGCGGGGCGCAATCATGCGGGGGGCGGGGGACTGCTCTCGGCGGTGAACTACGCGACCACAGGCTTCCAGAACCCTCTGGAGTTTGCGCGGCTGATCATGTCGGGCGATCTGCCGAAGCTGGACGCGCTGTTCGAGGAAATCAAACTCAACAGCGACTACATCGCTCGTATGCGCAAGCAGGCCGCCGGTTTCATCAGCGAGTCGCAGCGACAGTTGGCATTTGCCGCTGATATCCCGAAGGCGACGAAAGACCGGAAAGGCCTCACTCCGCTTGAGGAGCAGGTGCAGGCGGTGGTCAGGGAAGCGGGAGCTTTGACGGCTGCGAAGGAAAATGAACCCGTCACTCGCTGGAATCTTCTAGCGCTCGCCCTGAAGACCACGACGGAGAAGCTGGATCGGTTCGCGTATCTCGTCGCCAGTGTCGGCGGGCTGCAAGCGCCACTCCCGCGGGTATCTCTCAACGGAATCAAGCAGCAGAGAGGCGTGTGGTATCTCGCATCGAAGGAACTCGTCGTGGCAGTGGACCCGAAGCGTGGCATGGTTGCGGGTGTGTGGGATCGCACGACAGGTAAGAAGATAATCGTCAGCGGCTACTATCTCTACGAGCTGCAGACAAAGAAGAGTGAGAAGAAACTGGACGAGCGCTCCGACCGCGTCACCGGCGCGTCGGTGAAGGGAGGACGCCTGATCCTCGAATGCGTTAACCCGGAAATGCCGGAGGTGCGGCTGCAAAAGCAATACTGTCTCGCAACTGTTGGCAATGCGCGCCGCCTTCTCTGCCGACGATTGCAGATTTCCGGGAAGGTCAAAGAGATGACGTTGCTGCAAACGACCTCCCGGACGCTGTTCGAGGACCAATACCGCAAGCCTTCCTTCTACAACCGCATCTTCGTCATCGGCACGATGGGCGACGGGCGGACGTGTGTGCCCGCGGCGGAGATTACGAATCCCATGATCCAGCGGGCATGGTTCAACTCGACGGAAGGTCGGGCGCAGTTCTCTCTGGTGAATCCGCAGACGGGATCGGGCGTGGCGGAGTATCTCTACAAGGAGAAGGAGGCCTGGACCTTTCCGCAGGCGCTGGCGCAGTCGTACTGGACGCCGTTCGGCTGGGACATGGGGTTCTGCCAGACCTTCGTTAAAGAGAAGCCCTATTCGGCGGAGGTGCGGTATCATCTGTTCAGGGGAGATCGTCTGACCTTCCACCGGGAATACATGCAGCTTCCCGAATACGCTGCCGTCCGATGTGACTGGACCCCTTCGCCGAAGGCGATGCAGATTGCCGCGGTGATGGGACTGTACGCCGGGAATGTTGTCGAGGATAACGACTACACGCGCAAGTTCATCCAGGCGACCGCCGGAAGCATGAAGGAGTTGCTTCGTCCCGATGAACTGGGACTGGCTGCCACGTCGCCTTTCGATAGCCGCTGGCCGGACCTGCCGGCAGGTAACGGGCAGGAGGTGGTGCAAACTCACAACAACCAGAGCGGTGTCATTCTCAACAGGTGGCCTGCGGAGAAAGTCAAAGACACCATCACCCGCATCAAACAGGTCAACCCCAATCTCCTCGCCAACACCTACACCTTCGTCGTGGACATCTACAAAGGAAGTCAGGCGTTCAAAGACCACCCCGAGTGGTTCGTGCGCACGCGTGAGGGCGGTCCACTCGAAGGCTTCTACGGAACCGAGTACGTCCGCGCCAACTTCTGCCCGGCCTTTGTGAAACACCTCTCCGACAGGTTGCTCGCAAACGGCGACTACTACGGCTACGATGCCTGCTACCTCGACTATGGCGTCGGCATTCTCACCCCGGACTGGGGCCGTGGTGAGGTTGTCGGGTTCGACACCTATCTCGGATTCATCAAGAACCTGCAACGGGATCTGCAGAAACGCGGTCAGTTGCTCTGGCTCAATACCTTCGTCGGCCAGCCCTACTACGATCTGGGCTTCTTCGAGGGATCGGGCGCCAATGGGTACTGGGGAAAGACCTGGCGCGACGGTGCGGACGTGGACATGATGAACAAGTTCTACCTTCCTCGCGGTGTGCCATGCCTGCCGCTATACTGGCTGGCAGGAGACATGTTCAAGGACCAAGGCTCCTACAACGAAATCCGCTACATTGACGAGGCGTTGGTCAGCGGTCTCATGCCGACCGGATGCTACCTCGACCCGTATCACACCCACTTCCCGGCAAAGGACGGCGACGCCGACTGGAAGGCGATCTACCAATATACCGCGGCGGTTCACCACACGGCCTTCGAGATGCGCAACACCGAATGGGCCGAGGTCGGTCTGA
>JACQGJ010000462.1 GCA_016199605.1 Armatimonadota bacterium
AAAGGTAGGGAAAGGTCGCCGTGCCATTCCCCCCACTTCTTCCGGTCGATTGGGGGAAATCGTGAGCGTGACAGGATCGGCGCGGCGACCGACCCCTACGCTTGCGAGCTTGCGTGTAACCTGCTGATTGACATCCGGTCACTAACTGTTCTCACCCGAAGAGAACCGAGGAGGTCCTCGTGTCCGGCCCGGGTAGTCTGCTCAGAGTGGAGAACTGGGTGAGGAGCTTCCAGACTCGAAGCTCTGTGCTGGAATTGCAGTCCCCACTCCGGACCGACAGGATTACTCACGCGACCTGCCATCAATGCGTCTTGATGCCAGGAACGGAGTTGATCGCCGCCACTCCTGACCGGCTGTCTTGCCCATGAGTACCGCTATCAGTTTACCCGCACAGGTTTGCTCGCCGCCAGTCCTGAAGTCCTCTCCTTCACCTCTATCGTCCATGTGCCTGTCGCGTCATTCAACGCCGGACGGAAGGGGATTCGCGCCTTGCCATCTACGGCGCGGTAGAGACCGGATTCGTCGTGCGCTTTGCCGGAGGGATCGGAGATCCTTACATCGAACAACTGGCGGCCTTTGGCAGGCTGGTTGGCGCTGTCGGTGATGGTCACTTCAAGGGTCGTTGCCTCCCCACGTTTGCACATCGCTGGTGGCGCGACCGTGATCGCCTTCAGTTCCCTCGGATAGACACACAGCAACCTTCCCGCATGCGGCGGCAGGTTAAGACTGACAACGACGTGACTGTTCTCGAAAGTGGTTGGCAGTTTCCGGGATTCGGTGAACTCATAGACGAAACGGTCCCGCGGCACGCGGAGGTAGACCTTTGCGGCCTGCTCTTTGCCGTAGGGTTTGAACTCGGGTTTCCTGGTCCACTGCGTGTAAGGACCTTCCTGCCGGTTGTTATTGATGACACAGACGTACTTCACCCCGTCGAACTCCCGCACGTTCAGCAGCACCTTACCCTCCGCGCCGACGGCGTAGGCATCCAACTCCGGCAGCAGCTTCTCCCGCAGCCCCGCGAGGCGTTTCTCGGTATCCTTCCCGTAATCCTTGCGCTTGTCGTCTGCCATCCGGTAGAAGTATTCCTGCGGCCAGCGCTCCATGTTGGGATTCTCCTGTTTGCAGTAGGAGTCCACGATGATCTTCGTCCCCGCGTTCGCCGCAGCGACGAGTTCCTTGTAGACTTCGGAGGACACATACTCCGCCATCGGGAAAATCACTGCTTTGTATCTGGCAAGGCTGCCGGGCGTCACGTTGTGGTCGAGCACCGTATCATAGGGGACGCCCATCCGCCCGACCCAATCCTTCCAATGATTCGGATAGTGTGCCGTTCCCCAACCCCATCCGCCTTCGCCCGCGTCGAACCAGAGAGTGCTTTCGGGAAGCAGCAGGGCGAGGGAGCGTTGGGCGTTGGGAACGCCTTTGAGCATCGTGCCGAGAGGTTGGAGATTCTGCGAGATCTCCGTTCCCAGCTTCCGATCACTGTCAGGAGGGCAATACTCGTTCTGCTTCCCGCGCAACCCATTGAACCATCCATCAAGATACCAGTAAGCCATCGCATCCGTGGGCAGGTAAGCGACCGCGATCCACGTCTGCTGAATCATGTCGTCCGGGGTCGGCATGAGGTTCTTCTTCACGCCGTCGGGGTCGGTGACCGTGAGCCAGTCGCCAGAAACATAGTTCATGCCGAGGGTGACGTAGAACTCCTTGTTGCTGCCGCGGGCGCAGGCCTGCGCGGTCTCAAACTCGCCGATCAACGGCTCGGGAGATATCTGGTAGCTCCAGTTGCTTCCCGCGTTGAGGTCGGCAATCTGACCGGGATACCACAGCGGCTCGGTGAAGTTGATGACGTCCGGTCGCGCTTTCTTGATCTCGCCTGCCGCCTCCGCACCCACTCGCCACCAGCCACATCCCCGGTTATACCACCACTTCAGGAACTTGGATTCGTTCGTCGGCTCGTAGACTCCATCCTTGGCAGGCTTCCGGCCTTCGGGGAACCAACACTGGATCGGGTTGTTCGTGGTTCCGAACTTCCAACCCTTTTCGGGGACAGGGAATCCCAGCTCCTTCTGTGCCCAGGCGTCGAACCACGCTTTCCTGTCCTTTTCCTCGGGCCAGATCCACGGGGCCGTCTCGCTGTTCAGAAGAGCGAATCGCCAGTTGGGGAATCTCGCGCGTTGCTGCACGAACCGTTGGGTCTGCTCTCTGATCTGCGCCCGGTTCTCCGGACTCCACACGCCTCCGCTTTCGAAGAAGTTGTAATGCCAGGAATATAGGAAGCCGTTCTTGCCGAGGGTATCGAGATTGAGGTCGCCGGTGTCAATCGTGTTCACGCCGACCGTTCGGCAGAACTCTCGCCACTCCGGTGTCTCTCCGCCATGCGCCCATGAGGCGATCACATAGTTGTCCGTTCGGAGAGCAGGAACGACCTCAATGGGGAACTCGTAGTAGGCCGCGCTGCCGTCGGCCGCAATCGCTCCCACGCGACAGGGATAGACCCCGCACTTGAGCTGGGAGGGCGAGAACTCGAAGTGAACGGCGGCGCTTCCCTGCTTGAGAGAGATCGACTGCGTGATGAAGACGGCCTCCCCGATGGAGAGGTCGGCGTTGAACGAACCTGACACGGGCGCGAGGCTCTGCAATTCCACGTCGAGGGAACTCTTCGCTTCATTTCTGTAGAACACGGCGCGGGGAACGCGAGAGAAAAGCAGCTTGTTCGCCGTCGGTCGCAGGGGGGTGGTTGCGGCCGCTAATTCCTGCACCTCCGCGTCGCTCAGCTTCCGTTTGTAGATTGCGACCTCATCCATGATTGAGTTGGCCGCCTGACCGTCGTTGCGGCTGCCACCGAGTCGAAGTTGGTAAAGCTCGAGCCGCTTGCTGATATCATTGTCCACCCGATCAAAGGTCTGCAACAACTTGCCGCCTTGGTATTCATACCCCTTCGTCTGATCCCAACTCAGCGCGAGGTGATGCCAGTTGCCGTCGGTGATGTCGGCCGGAAGCCGAGAGTAGCAGAACTTCTCCCCCGCCTGGAAAATGTAGGTTCCCATCCCCCATTGCGGATCGAACCACCACACACCGAAACTCAGCCAGCAGATGCCGCCGGGGTTGGTGAGATTCGCGAGGTGTGGCGTGGAAGTCCACAGGCTGATTGTTCCATCGTGAGCAGGGAAGGACTCCAGCAGGTCGGACTGGTTGAGGTCGATGAACGTCGCGGGGAGACTCTTCCCACCGGGCGTCCACGAGGTCGGCGTGAGATGGTGGTGAGGATAATACGCCGCCTGCTCGAATTGGAAGCCGTCGGTGAGTAGGGTGATCGGTGTCGGATTGACCGAGGTCAGCGACAGGACCGCCTCCCGCTCCGTCAACCGGGCATCGGACTTCACAGAGCAGGCAACCCGCTGCCACTCGCCGGTCAGTGCAATCTCCTGCGGAGAAGACTCATCGGGGACCGGGTTGTCTTTTGGAAGTTCCTTCGGAGTCAGGCTCAGGGCCACCTTCACTTTCGCATCCTTCGGCCCCTTGACGTGGCACGAGGCGAGCAAGGTCACTGCCTTTTCATGGCCGAGGTGCAGTCGGAAGTTGACCTTGACCGGAACGGTTTCCAGTCCGGCACTTGCCGCTGGCATCGCAACAGACAGCGCCTTCTTGCCGAACTGGGTAGCCGCAGGCACGAGGGAAACTTGTGCATCATTGCATCCCTTGAATCCCTGCATCCCCGTCTCCACATCCGCCATCTCACCCGGCAGCAGATTGTGCCTTGCCTTCTCGAAGTAATAGCCCCGTCCAAACTTCCCCGGACGATAGTGATCCTTTTCCAGTTCATATCGCACCGCCTCGGAGTTGTCCAGAAGGGCGATGCCGTCCTGCTCAAAATTCGCAAAGAAGAGGAGGTCTCTTTCAAGGGGAGAGAGTGTGGCGGCCTGCGCGGCTTGTTTCGCTCTGGCTCGTGCGAGACGCGCTCTGGGGGAAGCGCCCGAAGTTTCTCCCCGGCTATTCTCCCTTGCGATCAACAGTACCATCGACAGGATACCCAAGCCGATCCATCGGACCGATGGATTCCCGAGTAACATGGTGCCACAGCCGGGTAAATCCACACTTCTTTCGGATGCCATGTTGGGGTCGCCTCCCTTCACTTCCCGGAGGAGTTTCGGCGGGGGCACAAGGCATCCTCCCCAACGGGAACATCGTTGAGAAGGAACCTTGTGAGGGGGTTGAGCGTTTTAAGGTATCGAGTTACCGCCCGGGTCACGGTGGGGAGGAAGGTGAGCCCCGGTCGCAAACGAGCCGAAACCTTGCGGGAACTCTTAACAACCATTCACTCCCGCTCTATAATGCGGAGCAGACATTCTCATTGGATCAAGGAACGGAACATGAACAGACTACAAAAGTTACTCGTCGTACTCGCCGTGCTGTCAGTGATTGCGGGCATCAACTCCGGCAGCTACTATCGTGAGTTGAAGAAGAAAAAGAAAGGCCAGCCTGAGCTGGCGAAAATGGCTACTGCCAGTCCTGGGGGCGGAATGAAGCCGCTGACTTCCATCGATCCTGTGGGTTCGGACGCGGCTCTTGTCAAGATTGATGCTTTCGTGGAGCCAGGCAATCATTGTCATCTCCAGACCATTCAGGTGCTCAAAGAAGCCGCCAAGGTTCTGCCGGCCAAGATCCACGTGAAGTTCTACAGCACCGGTTCACCCGAAGGCGCAAAGGCCGCCGAGAAGGCCAAAATCGGGTGCGCCACCGGTCTCGTCATCAATGGCAAGAAGGAGTTCGATGTGAGGAGAGGCGGCAAACCGAGCAAGGTGTCCTTTCACGGCCCCCTTAACATGATGCCACCCGACTCCCTCCCACTTGTTCTTTCACAGGAACTGCGGAACGCGTACGGCAGCCATCTGAATTCGCAGGAGCTCGCCAAAGTCACGGCTGTGATCAAAAAGGAGATGGCAACCTCCGGGGGCATGGGCCCGGGCGGCCCGGAGGGTAAGGCCGGAGGCAAGATGGGTCCAGGGCCGGGGCATGCGCATGAACATGAGCAACCTAAACCGGATCCCATCCCGCCCTATCTAAAAACCAAGGCCCCGTCGGGGAAGTCCGTATAGCCCCCCAGGGACAAGACGGAAAGAGCCGGAGGCTGGCCATGGGCTTCCCGGCTACAGGTTAATCTAACTCAGTCACAAAAAGGAGTATCTATGAGCCACAAGCTGGTAAGGGTGTTGAGTTATTCGATCATCCTGTTCGCTGTTGGATGCGCCCGGCAGCAAGCCGCGAAGTTCCCGATGCAGGGCCAGGGCGCAACGCCCGGAGGCGCCGCCGGAGGGATGATGATGGCAGGCAACTCATCAGACTCGCCGTTGGTGGGTAAGAAAGCTCCCGACCTATCCCTGAAGGATAGCGAAGGTAAGCCGGTTTCCCTGGCAAAGCTGCTCGCGACTGGACCCGTCGTGGTCTACTTCTACAAGGGTGTCTGGTGACCGAACTGCCAGGAGCACTTGCTGCAGTTGCAGCAGAAACAAAAGGAACTGATTAAGGTCAAAGCCACAGCCCTTGCTATCTCCGTCGAGGATGCCAAGACAATACAACAGTTCCGGAAGACCTCGGCGATCAAGTACACGATTCTCTCGGACTCCTCCCATGAAGTGTCCGACAAATTCCAGACCTACTCAGCCCGTGACAAGTTCAGCGTTCCCGCTCTCTTTCTCATCGACACAAAGGGAGTAATTCGTCTTGGCAAGGTGGGAGTACCCCATGGCCCCTTTGATTCTTCGGCCATCGATCAAAGCATCAAATGGATCAAGAAGAACGAGCCGAAGGAATCCGGCGCGGGAGCGTGATGGACAGGAGGGAGATAGTGGGGCGAGCTTACAGTTCATCTCGCTCGGCTTGAGAGCCAAGCTATAACAGAGCACCTGTGGGAGTGGAGTCCGGAAGTGGAAGTGGGCTCCACTCCGTTTTTTTGTGGCTGGCCGCAGAGAGAGAGCCGCGTCGTATTTCCCTTGGATCCATCAGCGGGTCTCACAACAGGGATTCTCCTCCTTAACGAGCATAGTCTTCCCTCTTGTTGAACGACTCCATGGTGTCGCCCGGACACGCAGGACCCTCACTTTCCCCCCAGGAGTCGAGGGGGTTTTCTGTCTGCACCCCCAAGACCCAGATTATGAAATGGTCGAGCCATGCCACGGGGCATGGTGAGCCTTGTGGGTTAGGCATCTGATTTGGCCCACGACGTTTCGGAGTCGCAGAGTCCGCGTACTCCCATTCCCTTGCCGTGCTGTCATGGCTCAGCATTCTTGGCACGGCTCTTGATGCAGTTGGTTCCCTCTGGTAAAGATCCGGGAGACAGGGCTGAGGGATCGTCGGGGAAGGGGCGAGGTTCTGAAGGTTTTCCTGGGATTTCCACGATAAAGCGCGGCAAAGGGCTCTCCGATGATGGATCCATCGAAGAGCCCTCATGGACTGCAATTAGTCTGAGTAGGCGCGATCGCGACCTTCGTTCGCTGCACAAACTCCTGATTAGGTTTTCTGCGCGGTCACTTTCGGCTTGCTCATCATCGGCTTGGCGTGGTCTTTCATCATCGGGCCCATACCCGCGCCCGCGCCCATGCCGCAACCGCCGCCAGCCCCTCCGTCTCCGCAAGAGGAACCCTCGGCGTGCACTCCCGTGGTCCTGTTAAGAAGGCACTCCATATCTGACTTGCCTTTGGCATCCAGTTTCTCCAGCTTGGCAAGGGAGACCGCCAACTGGGCATTAGCCTTCTCAACGGATGCTTTGTGCGCCTTGAGGGCCTTCTCCAACGCAGGCGTGCTCTTGTCTGACATTTTTGCCTTGCCCGGCTCGATTGCTTTGACGACGGCCGGCACGCTCGCACCGTGAGCGGCGCCACAACCTCCTGCTGCCTCTCCACCACCGCAGCCACCGCCTGCTCCTGTCATCATGGCCTTGGAGCCCTTTTCCTTGTCCTGGGATGCGTAGTTCTCGACTCGCTGCCCTAAACTGAAGATAGCCGCTGAATAGACCAGCAAGGCTACCACCGCTACAGTACTTTGACGACCGTTCATGAACCTGCTCCTCCTTTGTGGGGGTACGTTGGTGACCTTAACAAACAGCGGGATGAGAGGATTCCCAACTGGAAAAAAAAGTTCCCTCGGCTTGAGAGTTTTTTTGACGGCTCATCGGAGCCAGTCAAGGAACATCGTCACCGGGACCACGTATCCCTCCGACATCACTTTCCCGTCAATCAAGACTCCCGGTGGGAAAACGACCCAGCGGGATATCTCTTTGATGTCCTTCACAAGAGAGACTTCGGCCTTCATGCCGAGTTGATCGAGAGCGGTTTGAGCATTGGCAAGGGTCTTTCTGCACTTGGGGCACCCGGTGCCAAGCACGAGTATCTCTACTGTTGTTGTCTGATCTTCCATGACCAAGGCTGTGCCTCGCGCAAAAGGGGTAATCGTTGTTGTCTGGAACAAATCGGGAGGACGGAATTGTTTCCATTCATGTAGTCCAAGCCGATCCCAGGAAACAGCGTTGGAATTGTAAAGTTGGTGGGAGTGATTGTCAACTCACTGGAATATAGGTAAAATTCCACAGTCGCAACCGACTCGCGCCTTAAGAGGAAGGATGAGTTCTTTATGAGTCTCCAGGGCATCTACTTCGATCACGCAGCGACTACTCCGGTCCACCCGGAGGTTGTCGAGGCCATGCTCCCGTTCCTGCGGGAAGGTTTCGCCAATCCTTCAAGCATTCACACCGCGGGTCGGCAGGTCCGCAAAGGGGTGAATGAAGCGCGAGATCACGTTGCCGGTCTCCTCGGAGCCAAAGCGCAGGAAATTGTTTTCACGAGCGGAGGAACCGAGAGCAATACAATGGCGATCTATGGAGCAGCTTTCTCTCAGGAAAGTGCGGGGAAGCGCGGTCACATCGTCACCACTGCCATCGAGCATCCCGCGGTGTTGAGCGCCTGTGCCTTTCTGGAGAAGCGTGGCCACCGAGTCACCTACGTCCGCCCGAACAACAAAGTGCGAGTTGAGGCTCAGAGCATCGCCGAAGCCCTTGAGCCTGACACCTATCTCATCACAATGATGCTCGTGAACAATGAAGTGGGGACGATCCAGCCGGTCGCCGAAGTCGCCGGAATCGCCCGAGCGCGCGGCATCCTTATGCACTGCGACGGAGTGCAGGGCGTAGGAAAGATCCCGGCACGGGTCTCGGATCTGGGTGTGGATCTTTTCACCTTCACCGGGCACAAGTTCAGCGGCCCCAAGGGATGCGGTGCTCTTTACATCCGGGACGGCGTGGAGCTGACCCCGATCTCAGCGGGCGGAAAGCAAGAACAGGGCCGGCGTGGCGGAACTGAGAATGTCGCCGGAATTGTCGGCTTCGGGAAGGCGTGTGAGCTTGCAGGAGGTAACCTCGACGGGAACAGCAACCACGTCCGGCAACTGCGTGAGCGACTGTTGTCTCAGCTCGGGGACGTCTCCTCGGTCCGCATTAACGGTGACATAGAACACACAGTCCCCCACATTGCCAACGTCTGCCTGGTTTACGTCGATGCTCTGCTGCTGATGCTCAATCTGAGTCAGCGAAAGATTTTTATCTCGGTTGGCTCGGCATGCGCCTCCGGTAAGCTCGAGCCTTCGTACGTCCTCCGCTCTGCGGGGATGAGCGACTTTGCCTCGTTCACCTCGGTTCGTTTCTCCCTGGGACCCTCCAACACGCCGGAAGAGGCGGATGAGGTGGCCCGGAACGTGTCGGAGCTTGCCACCCTTCTGCGACAGGTGCGGACCCCGGAGGAGATCGGCCAATGTGACGAGAACTGTCCCTGCCTCTGGCAGGAGGGGGTGGCGTGATGGCAGAGCGCAATCTACGGGTTGAGCTTTACCTGGACCAAGACGAGGCCAGCGCTGAGCAGCGGGAAGTGATCGGGAAAGTCTCCCAGAGGTTTCCCCAGCTCGAAGTCCAGGAATTCACTCTTGACTCTTCACAGGCCTTGGATCGCGGGATCATTCTTGCACCAGGACTGGTAATCGACGATGTGATTCTCGGTGTCGGGCGAGTTGTGAGCGCGGGCAAGATCCGCCGGTTTCTTGAATCAGACAAAGTGGAGGACGAGAATGGCTGAAAGAATGGAAATCAGGGCGCCAGAGTATGAAGCCGATTGTTCGGCAGTACTCTCCTACTGGTATGCTGACGTGGGAGACCCCGTGGAGGTGGGCGATGACCTCCTGGACTATGAGACCGACAAAGCCACTGTCACCCTCGAAGCCACTGTCACCGGAAAGCTCTCCGAGGTTCTTGTCCAGGAGGACGGCGTGATTGAGCCGGGGATGCTGCTGGGTTACATCGACACGCCGTGAGGCGCATGGCGCCGTCGTGGCACATCAGGGGTGAGCCAAGCGAATGTCAGTTCCAACTCATACATACGATAGCTTGATTCCCATAGGGATTGAAGTAGTTGAAGAGGGTGACGTCGCCTTGATCCTGTCCGCCACCAAGGTCAGCGGCTTGGTTGAGCAGGTGATGAGTCGTCTTGGCGAGTCGGGACTCGCGCTGGCAGTGGGACCGAACCCCTCGCAGTTTTCCTCATGCTGTGCAGGGACAGAAGGTGAGAACGGCAGTCAACTCAAAGTGTTACAGGGATCGTTCACGGACCTCGCGCTGAACCTGACCGACATGGAAGCTCGTCTCGCACAATCGCCACCGAAGACACTGGCAGAACTCCGGGACCTGGAACAGGCAACCGAGGATCAAAGACTCAGCGACCCCCTCCTCCATTCCGCGTCTGTGGATTCTGTGATCGCGGTGGGGGTGTTGCGCTCGGTTGCAGTAGAAGATCGGATGGGTGTTCTCTCCGAGATCTACCGCGTACTCAAGAAAGGGGGGACCCTGGCGCTGCTGGAAATCGTGTCCGACGAACCGATGTCCGACCGGCTGCTGCGGAATTCCGACACGCCGGGAGTGTTCCAGGAACTGGAGTTGCTGGAAGCCGTGGAAGACGCGAAGTTCCATGGGATTAGCCTCAGCCACCTCGATCACGGTCCGATGGATTCCATCGAAGGGACCGACTTTCGGAGGATTCTCCTTAAGGCCCACAAAGGGAAAGAGGGGATGTGCGTCGAACGCTACCAGGGAGTCATCTATAGGGGTCCCTGGAAGCTCGTTGAGGATGATGACGGACACGTCCTCAAACGTGGCCAGCGCTTCGCGGTCTGTGACAAGACTTTCAACATCTACAAGAAACCGCCCTACGCCGGGCAGTTCCTGTACCTCGAGCCTGAGGTCGAAGTTCCTTTCGACCAGGCGAAGCCCTGGGACGTGCGGCATCCGGCGGAGCGTCCGCCTTCGGAGACCAAAGGAACCTCGATTGCACGGGTCTCCTCGGCTGCCCCTTATGCTCCGGGGAATGATGGTGGACAGACGTTTATCGCCATCGTCGAGTGGAGAAAGCCTGATGGCTCCTTGAGCCGTCGGGCAAAAGTGGCACACCGATATCGTGGGTACTTTGAAAGCGAAACCGAGGCCCTCGACACGGCGCGCAAAGCTTTCCCCGATGCAAGCCGTTACAACGCGGTCGCCGTCTCCCTGGAGGAGTTGGCGGCGAGGAGCCAACGAGCCGGTCGCGCCCTCGCGTGTCCCGTTCCCGTGGCCTCCCATAACTGATTTCCCCACATCGGGGAACTTCGGCCGAGCGCAACACGTTAGGGTGAATCAGTCCAGACCAAGAACCTATCGGTTGGTGAAATGGATCACAAAGGAATAGTCAACGTCTTTCGTTGTTGCATCTTGACATGGGACTTCCTGCCGGTTGTCCTTCCCGCGTTTCTGGTAGCGGGAGCCATCGCGGTCTTTGTTCCCAAAGACTTCATCGCACGGTACATGGGTCCCCGAGCGAAGTGGTGGGTATCGTACCCCGCTGCGACGCTGGGGGGAGTGGCTATCTCGATGTGCTCGTGTAACATCGTCCCGGTTGCGGCGAGCATCTACGCTCGCGGAGCGGGCATCGGCCCCGC
>JACQGJ010000463.1 GCA_016199605.1 Armatimonadota bacterium
ACGGCTACTCGGTCGTGGTCGGTTCGCTCTTCCCTTCGAGGGCTGCGTGCAGGGTGTGCCAGGCGAGGCTCGCGCACTTCACTCGAACAGGGAAATCGCACACTCCTGAAAATACCGCGAGCTTGCCAAGCTGGTCGATATCAGCCTCGGCGCCCTTCCCCGTGACCATCTGGTGGAACGCCTCGAAGGCGACTTCTGCTTCTTGTTTTGTCTTCCCCTTGAGGTGTTGCGTCATCATCGAGGCAGAGGCTTTCGAGATCGCACACCCGGAGCCTTCGAAGCTGATGTCTTCGATCCGATGGTCCTTCACGTGCAGGTATACCGTCAGATGATCGCCGCAAAGAGGATTGTCCCCTTCCGCAGATTGGTTTGCGCTCTCCAACTTGCGGTAGTTGCGGGGACTTTTGCTGTGGTCGATGATGACCTCGTGGTAGAGTTCTCGGAGGTCCGACATCAGGAGAAAACCTCCCGGACCTTCTGGATCGCGGCAACCAGAGCGTCGATCTCCGCCTTGGTGTTGTAAAGGGCGAAGGAGGCTCTTGCCGTCGCGGGGACCCCGAAGCGCTGCATCACCGGCTGGGCGCAGTGATGACCCGCACGGATGGCGACGCCCTCCTGGTCCAGAATTGTGCCGATGTCGTGAGGATGAGCATTCTCCAGTACAAACGAAAGGACCCCCGCCTTCTCCCTGGCCGTTCCGATGATCCGCAAACCTTTGATTTGGGAAAGAGACTCAGTGGCGTAGGCGAGCAGCGACTTCTCATAGGCGGCAACGTTGTCCAACCCGATTCCATGGACATAGTCGATGGCCGCGCTCAACCCCATGCCCCCCGCGATATTCGGTGTACCCGCCTCAAACTTGAAGGGCAAGCGATTGTAGAGGGTTTTCTCGAAGGAGACGGCACTGATCATGTCTCCCCCGCCTTGGTAGGGCGGCATTTCCTCCAGCAGCGAGGCTCTACCGTAGAGAATGCCCACTCCTGTCGGGCCGTAGGTCTTGTGACTGGAAAAAACGAAGAAATCGCAATCGAGATCCCGAACATCAACCTTCGCGTGAGCGGCTGCCTGCGCCCCATCCACCAACACCGGCACGTTCTGGCGATGGGCCATCTCGGTGATCCGCTTCACCGGGTTGACTGTTCCCAGAGCGTTCGAAACGTAGGTCACCGAGACCAATCGCGTCTTTGGGGTGACCAGCTTCTCGAATTCCTCCATAATCAACTCGCCCTGATCATTGATCGGCGCGACTCGTAACACCGCCCCGGTCACCTCGCAGAGCATTTGCCACGGAACGATGTTCGAGTGATGCTCCATGGCGGTGATGAGGATCTCGTCCCCCTGCTTGAAGCGTTTCCGGCCGTAGCTCTGGGCAACCAGGTTGATGCCTTCGGTAGCGCCACGAACAAAGATGATCTCTCGCTCGTCCTCGGCGTTCAGGAAGAACCTGACCTTGCAGCGCGCACATTCATAGTCGTGGGTGGCCCGCTCGCTCAAGTAGTGAATACCTCGATGGATGTTGGAGTTCTCTTCCTCGTAGTACCTCACAATCGCATCGATAACGCTCCGCGGCTTCTGGGTTGTCGCCGCATTGTCGAGGTAGACGAGAGGCTTTCCATGCACCCTCTGCTTGAGAATGGGGAAGTCACTCCGGATCTTCTCAATGTCGAACGCTACGGGAGACGACTCGAAACACGGAGGGGTCACCAAGGGCTGATCTCCCCGCGCCGGGCGTTCCCGGTCCTTGGCCATCCGTAACTGGAGTACACTCATATTCCGCCCTCAACTCGGAAACTGTTTTCCAGCAGTGACTGCAGTCCGGCATCGAGATGCTGCCGCACCGCCTCACTGCTGATGCGACTGATGATATCGCTCGCAAAGGCATGTGTCAAAATGCTTCTGGCGCTCTCCCGATCAATGCCACGAGACCGAAGGTAGAAGATCGCCTCGTCCTCCAACTGCCCGACCGTTGCGCCATGGGTGCATTTCACGTCGTCTGCAAAGATCTCGAGCTGCGGCATCGTGTCGATGGTCGCCTCGTCGGATAGCAGCAGATTCTTGTTTGTCTGCTTGGCGTCCGTCTTCTGCGCGTCTTCCCATACGTGTATCTTTCCCCGGAAGACCCCGCTTGCCTCGTCACCCAGGATTCCCTTGTAAAGCTCATGACTGTTGCAGCGGGGTTTCGTGTGATCGAGGAAGGTGCGATTGTCCATGTGCTGATCCCCGCTGGCTACGTACAGCCCGTTCAAGGTGCAGTCGATGCCCTCTCCATCAAGCGTCACGTTTACATCATTCCGACTGAGTTTTCCACCCCATGCGATGTTATTCGACGTAAAGGAGCCGTTCGAACCGACCTGACTCTGGATCGTGGCTACGTGAAAAGCCTGGCGATGCTCGTCTTGGATCTTAATATGCTCGACGGTCGTGTGATCTCCGGCGACAATCTCGGTGACAGCATTCGTGAAGCAGGGCGTCCCGACAAGACTCACGTAGTGCTCGATGATGACTACTTGACCTTCGCGCTCAACAACTACCAGGTTGCGGGGGTAGGCCGTCGCTCCAGCTTCCCGATCAGCGAAAAGGTAGAGTAGATAGATGGGCGCTTCGACGACTGTTTCTCGAGGGACATACACAAATGCCCCGTCCCGCATGAAAGCAGTCGAGAGCGCAACAAAGGGCTTCTCATCGAACGGCGCATACGCGCCCAGGTGGTGCTCAATGAGTTCGCCACTTGTCGTCATCGCGCTGCAGAGGCCGTCGGCGATCACTCCCTTGGGCAAAGCGACTGAGGTCGACAAGTCTGGGCGATGGTATCCATTTATGAATACAAGGCGAGTGCCGTGCACTCCGCGACAGGCGGTCCCGTGTACCTGCTCGATTTGGTCCTCGTCGACGTTTGACTTCCGGGCCAGGGCGGAGGGGAATCCGGCAAGGGGACCCACATTGGTGAAACGCCATTCCTCATCGCGGGCCGTGGGAAATCCTTGCGCGGCAAACCGGGCGATGGCCTTCTGACGCAGGTTACGGATCCACTCCGGGGAGTGGGCGGAGCCGTTCAGCGAGAACCTCTCGAAATTCTTCAGGTGAGTCTCAACCTGTTCTACACCCCGGCTCATGCGGCTTCAGCCTCCTTCAACTCATCAGAGACCCACTCATACCCTTTGGCTTCGAGCGCGAGGGCCAACTCCTTGCCGCCGGATTTCGCAATGCGACCATCTACGAGCACGTGTACGAAATCAGGGATGATATAGTTCAGGAGCCTCTGGTAGTGTGTGACGACGATGGTCGCGTTGTCGGAGCGCCGCAGTTGGTTGACCCCAGAGGCCACGATGCGCAGTGCGTCGATATCCAGCCCCGAATCCGTCTCGTCCAGAATGGCCAGCTTCGGCTCCAGCACGGCCATGTGCATGATCTCGTTCCGTTTCTTCTCGCCGCCAGAAAAGCCTTCGTTGACCGGGCGGTTCAACAGGCTTTCATCCAGTTCCACCAGCTTGATTCGTTCTTTCACCAGTTTCAGGAAATCGAAAGCGTCCATCTCTTCCTGCCCCCGATGCTTTCGAATCGCGTTAAGAGCGGCTTTGAGAAAGTAGGAATTGGACACCCCAGGAATCTCCACGGGATACTGGAAGGCCAGGAACAACCCGTTGCAGGCCCGCTCCTCAGGCTCGAGATCGAGCAAGCTCCTCCCCTCATATCGTACTTCTCCCTCGGTGACCTCATAGGCCGGGTGTCCGGCCAAGACCTGCGCCAGCGTGCTTTTCCCCGAACCGTTCGGGCCCATGATTGCATGGACCTCTCCGGCGTTGACCGCCAGATCAACCCCGCGTAAGATTTCGTTCCCCTCAACGCTCGCATGAAGATTTCGTATCTCTAACATCGCCCATCCTTCTTCTGATTGACGTAACTGTTCACCTGGACCTTGTTGGGAGGGAGTTGGACTCCCGACCTGCTAAACCCGTTCTGCTACGCCAAGGAAGTATGGGTCGGGAGTCCAACTCCCTCCCAACAGTGAATAGTTGCTGGTTGACAGTTCCGGCTCTGGTGGAAGACCGCGTGTCACCCGACGCTGCCTTCAAGGCTTACGCTCAACAGCTTGTGAGCCTCAACTGCAAACTCCATCGGCAACTCACGGAAGACCTGTTTGCAGAAGCCGTTGACGATCATGCTCACGGCATCTTCCAGCGAGATTCCCCGCTGCTTGCAGTAGAAGATCTGGTCCTCCCCTATCTTTGAGGTCGAGGCTTCGTGCTCTACCTTCGAAGAGGTGTTGCGCACCTCGATGTAGGGGAAGGTATGCGCCCCGCACGTCTGACCGATGAGCATCGAGTCACACTGAGTGAAGTTCCGGGCATTCGCCGCGCCCTTCATCACCTTCACCATTCCGCGGTACGTATTCTGGCCGTGGCCGGCGGAGATGCCTTTCGACACGATCGTGCTCTTGGTGTTCCGCCCGATGTGGATCATCTTGGTGCCTGTGTCGGCCTGCTGGTAGTTGTTGGTGAGGGCGACCGAGTGGAACTCGCCGATGGAGTTGTCTCCAATCAGCAGGCAACTCGGGTACTTCCACGTGATGGCCGAGCCGGTCTCTACCTGCGTCCATGAAATCTTCGAGTTGACCCCTCGGCAGGCGCCTCGTTTTGTGACGAAATTGTAGATGCCGCCCTTGCCTTCCTTGTCTCCCGGATACCAGTTCTGAACGGTCGAGTACTTGATCTGGGCGTTATCCAGAGCCACCAACTCCACAACCGCGG
>JACQGJ010000458.1 GCA_016199605.1 Armatimonadota bacterium
GACAACTGGGTCTTCGGTTACGTCCTGCCCGGTCCCGACGGACCCATCGACACCCTCGGGCTTGAGCTGCGCCGCGAAGGGATAGACGACTTCCGCTACTGTGAGTTGCTGGACAGGCTCCTCAAAGAGAAGAGCCATTCGCGCAAACCAAGTGTCAGGGCTGCCGTCACGAAAGCACGAGCGATTCGTGAGGCGGTTCGCCGCCGATTCCGCCCCGACGCCTTCAGCGACATGGCCGGGGGTTCCGTCTGGCTCCACGACTACCGACCACAACCGGCATTGCGTCTCTCCGACTACGATCGCCTCCGGCATTCGGTCGCGGAGGCTTGCGTGGCGTTGGTGGAGGGAGAGAAGAGCAACAAGTCGGAGGAGGCGCTGTAGTGCACGGGAAGGATGCAATGTCCGCGGGGCGAATTGTCAGGGGTGAGGTTAGGGATTGTTGGGCGCAAACCGGAATCTGAAACAAGAGGGGAACACACATTGAGCCGAGCAGAATCTTGTTTGGCCGTTGCTACGACAGCATTGGCGATGCTGGTTTGTCTGGGCGTGGGAGTTCGGGCACAGGAGTCTCGCGTAGCGGAATTCCGCGTCATTTCCTCCTGCGATTTCGAGGGCCCCTACTCCGCGGGCGAGCAGCAAGTTCACGACGGCTGTGTCAACAACTGGCAGTGGGGTCGCAAGGATATGGTGCTGAAAGCCGACAAGGACACGGGGCGGCCCAGGACGGCGCAGCGGATTCAGGTGCGCGGCATCACGTCGGGGGGGATGCAGTTCTTCTACACGAAGCTGAAGCTGAAGAAGGATCGCCACTACAGGGTCTCCTACTGGCTCAAGTCGGACGGTCTGGAGGGACCCGTTCGCTGCTACGTCCGCAAGATTGACTATCCGTGGACGGTCTACCTGTGGGCTGACTTCGTGCCGCGCACCAACGAGTGGAAGGAGTACTCATTCACCGGCAAGTGCGGGGAGGATGTGAACGACGACGTGGGCGTCTGTTGGGAGACAGGATCGCTTGGGACGATTTGGTTGGACGATATGAAGGTCGAGGAATCAGAGCAACCTTTCCCGTCAGATTCCCCCTCACCCAAACCTCCCCTGGTGGGAGAGGGCGGGGTGAGGGGGAACCTCCTGCCGCGCTCCTCATTCGAGGGGAGACGAGACCATTTCTGGTCACAGATGTTTTTTGGGTGGAACCGCAACGGTGTGTGGGAGGGAGTCGAGGGCGACTGGGAAGACCCGCAAATGTACCGGGCCGAGGGAGGCAAGGTCGGCAAGTATTGCATGGCTGTCCCCAACGCGGTCCACGCGGGCCAGCCCGGTGCCCTGTCCATCACCCTCGATATGCTGCCGGGCAAACCTTATACGGTTTCCGCGTGGATGAAATCCGATCCCCCGGGTCTGGCGGGAAGCATCGCGTTGCTCTACTGGTGGAGCGGTCGGCATCAGCAATCGTTCGGGAGCGTTTATCCCAAGCTGACCTCGGAGTGGATGCGCGTCTCGTTCACAGCAACTCCACAGGCGCCTCCCGGTGCGACGAGAACTGCGACTCCCATTACCGCAATGATCCAGATCGCGCCGTCGGCGGTGCAACACGGCACTCTCTACGTGGATGGCCTGCAGGTGGAGGCGGGAGACAAGATGACCGACTACAAACCCCGCTTCCCGTTGGAGCTTTACGCCGACGTGGGACAGGATGGCGGCAACCTGATCGAGTGGGGGAAGGTCGTGCCGCTCGACGTCCTTGCCGCGGCGGCGGATAGGACGAATGTGACCAATGTCAGAGTGGAACTCGTTATCACTGGTTATCCAGATATCCCGGTATCCCGTAAGGTCCTTGATCTGACTGTGGGCAAGACGACCCGCCTCAACCTTGGCATCAAACGGCGTGGGTTGTTTCGTGTTTCTCTCCGAACTCTGAACGACAAGGAAGCCGCGCCGCAGGAGATGGTCTTTGCCATCGTGCCCAAGCCGCGTGACGTCAGGGAAAAGGGAATGTTTGGCGCGCACCTTGCCATTCGCCCCTTCCACATAAACTACTTCCGCCGTCTCGGTTTCACGTGGACGCGCCTGCACGATTGCAGCGTCCTCACCAAGTGGAACTGGGTGGAACCTGTTCGGGGCAAGCTCTACTGGCATGACGAAGTGGTGGATGGTGTGCGTCAGGCCGGGATGCACATTCTGGGCTTGCCCGACCACGCGCCGAAATGGGCCTGCGTAGAGAAGGGCAAGGGGCCAAATCCCATCGACCTTGAGACGTTCGGGAAATACTGCGAGGAACTGGCAAGACATTATCGCGGCAAAATTGACCACTGGGAAACCTGGAACGAACCCTACATGCCCGGCTCTGGAGATTTCCACGGCTCCCTGCAAGAGTTCGGCGAGGTGATGAAGACAGCCTATCCGGCTTTCAAGCGAGGAAATCCCGACGCGAAGGTGCTGGGGCCGTGCGCCGACATCGGCAATGTCGGTTACACCAAGGCCATTCCGGAGGACGCCAGGAAGTGCCTCGACATCTTCAGCTTCCACAACTACCCGAACAACCTGTGCGGCGGAGGCACCCTGCCTTTCGCCGCCGAGCTTCCCGATCACCTCAAGCTGCTGGGCGACAAGCAACCTCAGGAAATCTGGGACACCGAAGGCACCAACGGCGAAGTCTGCGCCAACAGCATGTATACCTTCCTTCCCGTAGTGACTGCTGAGAAGAATGACCGCGCCTGTGCCTTCGCCTCCCGCGTCTGGATCGAGCACAAGAAGGCGGGCGTGGATAAGTTCTTCGTCTACCAGATGCACAACACCGACTCGATGATGTACTTCGGCGGTTATCAGTCGCTGTTCCTGTGCTACGACCGGTCGCCGACTCCCGCCGCGATCGCAACGGCCACAACGGCCTATTGCATTGACGGCCTTAAGTCCGTGCCCTTCAAACCGATCGAGGGGGTCGTTCAGGGATTGTTCGAGGGCGACGGCCGTGCGACATGGACCATCTACGATGACGCCGGCGTCATCGGCAGGAAGAAGCTCAACCTCACCAAACTCCCGAAAGACGCGGAGGTGCTCGACGTGATGGGCAACGACCCACGGCGGGATGGGAAGAAAACGTGGGAGATCGGGATACAACCGCTGTTCGTCATGTCTGGGAAGTTGCATGGTGAGAAGCTGGCACAGGTGGGGCAGGCGGCCACTGCGAGTTGACCTGCAGGTTGATTCTTGCCCCATGTGTTTCTTTTCGGTCTCCCGTTCCCAGGACCACGATCTGAGGAAACAGGTACTTCCGGGCAATCCTTCACGACAGTGACATCGGGTGTCATTAGAGATTACAATACACATCGTGCCGGGCAGTTTGGCGGGAGCGGGGAATCGGGCTGGGACTCGAACGGAGGGGTGCTTTCGGCTGTTGGTGGGAAGTGCGCGATTCTTACAAAGAACAGGCCTCATGATTGAAGGAGGAATTCAAGATGCGAACGTGGGACGTGAGAAATGGCTCCAACCTTGTCGAGTTGTTGGTCGTCATTGCGACCATCACAATCCTGGTGGCTGAATGCTGTCGTGCTCAGGGGGGCAATCCTCTGACGATGGAGGCCCTCAAACCCATGCTCAACATCAAGTGGCGTCTCGGCCCCGACTACCCGATGGGCATCCAGGACTCGGCCGTCGGTGTCGTCGATGGGAAGCTCGTCTCCGCCGGCGGGTTCACCCGCCATCCACTGGAAATCCTGAAGTTCCATCCTGACGCTTTCGGCGGGAATCCGCAAGGGAGCGGGTTTACCAGTTTGGCGTTCGTTTTGGACCCCGCGAACGAGGCTGCCGGGTGGACGCGCATCACCGACATTCCGGGCCATGCCCGGCAGGGCGGCGCCGTAGCCGTTGTGGGTGATGCGATGTACGTGATGGGAGGCCTTAGCTACGACGAACCCTATACCTACAGAGACACATACCAGCTTCACCATCGGAAGGGCAGGTGGACCTGGCGACAACTGACGACCTGTCAGTTGCCCTGGCCGGTCTATGGAGGAGGGGCCAGCACGGCGGTGATCGGGAAGAAGATATATCTGTTGGGCGTGGCCGACTTCTTTCAATCGCCGGGGACCACCGGCCAGGACTTCCACACCGAGGCGGGCCGGGAGGGCAGCCCCGTGGGGAAGGCGCTCCTCATGCTGGATACCGGGAACCTGGATGCGGGTTGGCGTCGTCTCGCTGACTGTCCGGGTGTCCCCCAGTTCGACGCGGCCATCGCGGCCGCTAGAGGCAAGATCTATCGACTGGGCGGCATCTACGCGCCCCTGAATCCGGGCAAGGAGTCGCCTTACTACAACGCCGTGGACAGTTGGAGGTACGATCCCGCGACCAACCGGTGGTTCGGCCTCTCCGACATGCCCCACGGATCCAACCGCCGTGCCCTGACGTACCGAAACCGGTACATTGTCCTCGTAGCGGGTTTCAAGTACGGCAAGACGTGGAACCCAGACGGGACACAGACCGATGTGTATAACGAGGTCGAGAAAACCATGGAATTCAAGGAGTTCTTCGAGAACACGGTTCTCGCGTATGACACGGTGACAGGGCGCCTCGGCACAGCGGACCAACTCCTGGAGCGGACCTCGTACCCGAGTGCAACCATCGTCGGCGACACCATCTACAGCCTGGGAGGCGAGGGCGGCCCGCGCCTGTGGCACCCCGCTACCTTGCAGATCGGGAGGATCACGGGAGTAAGGTCGCCGTAATCCTGAGGTAAATCCGGCGAAGGGAATCACACAAGGGTTGGCACCCTGAGCCGTACACTTATCGGGTATCCTCCGGGGAAATCTGGTCCAGGAGCATGGGCTTTCCGGTCACGGTCATGTAGAGTACGCCCTTGGGCGGGGAAGTCGAACTGGTCGGCGTGGATCCAGGTGTAGGCGCCCTCATTGAAGTAGCTCCACTTGAATGGATGAGCCAGTTCTCTCTTCGCATCGACGCTGTAGAGGCCGAACCGTATGAGCGCTCCTGGCGCGGGCTTGGCCGAGGCCCGCATGTTAACCCTGGCCTTCAGAATCTTGGTCGCCGTCAAGTCCTTCACGGTGGGCCAGCCAAGGACCCAAGCGCCGTTGTCGTTCCCGGGGAAGAGAATTTCTTTGCCGCCCCTCGCCTTCGGAACTTCAACGATGTATCCCTTGTCCACCGGGAGTCTAAGTGCAGGATGAACCTATTCCTTCCGTTGACAAGCTGCCCGATCATCGTAAGCTGTTGCCGCCA
>JACQGJ010000459.1 GCA_016199605.1 Armatimonadota bacterium
ATATGAACTGCTGGCTGATCTCGAGCCGTGATTGCCGGCGCTGGGAACGTTGTCCCTCCGAAGCGCCGCTACTTGCGTGCGGCGGGGCAGGGGAGTGGAACCGGTTCATCTGCCACAACGGCGGGTCGCCCCCAATTCGCGTGAACGACCGCCTTTACATCTACTATCGCGGAGCGCCCAGACGTCACGGCCCGTACGAAGGAACGGATGACGGCAAATCTCCGATCTGCGTGGGTCTGGCTTCTTTACGCGTGGATGGCTTTGCTTCGCTGAACGCCAGTTTCGATGGTGGCGAGGTCACAACCAAGCCCTGGGAGATTGACGGCGGCTCACTGCTTCTGAATGCCAAGTGCGACTATGGCGAGATTCGAGTGGAACTGCTCGACGAAGAGGATCGCCCCTTACCTGGGTACTCTCTGGAGGAGTGCGTACCCGTGTGTGCAGACGGTGTCGATCTGCCCGTCCAATGGCGAGAGAGACCGGACCTGGCCGGGGCTGCGGGGAGGACTGTCAGGCTGAGGCTGCATCTCAGAAACGCCCAACTCTACTCGTATCGTCGCGGCGATTAAGAGGTCGGCAGAGCGATCCTTGACCCCTTCCTCTTCAGAGGAGTGGCCGCGCAGAACAGTCCGAAGGGAACCTCACCTCGATGAAGTGTTCACGCCTGTATCGATTCCGCCGAATCTCAAACCCATGATACAATAGCGGGGTTGACATGACCTGACTCTCTACACTGGTCTCCGCTCAGTTGAGTCAGGGACGCGACAATCGGGTGTGCCCACAAGAACGACGAAACTGGAAAGGCTGGTCAATCAATGCGCGGTGTGAGAATGCTCGGACAGTCACAGGTAACCGTGGAGGACTTCCCTGATCCCCGCCTGGGAGAGGGGGAGGTGCTGATCCGAATTCAGGCTTCAGCCTTGTGCGGCTCGGAGTTGCACGGGTATCGGGGAGACACCGGGCAGGAGTTCAATGGGGGTCACGAGGCGATGGGCGTCGTGGCAGAAGCGCTTCACACGCGTTATCTCAAGCCGGGAGACCGTGTGGGCATCCATGCAGTGTGGGGCTGCGGACAGTGCCGGTGGTGTGCCTCCGGTCGCTATACCTTCTGTGATCAACGGCGCGGGACGCCCGGCACCCATGCCGAACTGGTTTCCGCGCCTGAGCACGTGTTGCTGAAACTGGAGGAGGACATCTCCGACGAGGTAGGTGTGTTGCTTTCGGGCGACGGTCTGGGCGTGCCTTACCACGTCAGCACGCGTCTCAACACCCGCGGGGGCGACGTTGTCTGTGTCATCGGCGCCGGACCCATTGGCCTTGGAAACGTGTTGATTCAGAGCTTTCTCGGAGCGGAGGTGGTCGTCATTGATCTCAATGACTACCGTCTCGGTTTGGCCCGCGACCTCGGTGCGAAACACACCGTCAACTCCCAGACAGACGATGCGGTTGAGGCGGTGCGTCAGATTACGTCCGGCTCCCTGGCTGACAAGTGCATCGAGTGCGTCGGACGCCCGGAAACGCTGAAACTCGCGCTGCGATTGGTTGGCAAAGCGGGAACTGTGATGGCTGTGGGCGAGCAGGGCGACGTGCCTTTGAGTATCAGCGAGGACCTCATTCGACGAGACATTACACTCATGGGGAGTTGGTTCTTCCACTACTGCGAATTTGGGGCGATGGTCAATCTCTACCGGCGTGGACTGCGTGTCGACAAGCTTGTGACTCATCGATTCCCTCTTGAGGAGGCGCCGTTGGCGTTCTCCGAGTTTTCAGCCGGCAGAACTGGGAAAGTGGTTCTTCAACCGTGTGCTTGACACCGGACAGGCTCAAGGCCACTATTCTAACCGGTGTCTGATAGTCCGGGGAATGGAGGGGTTCGTGGGGACCAACGAATTGCTGAAGCTGGAAGCTGCTGTTGAGGAGGCCAAGCGCCAAGTCGACACGCATCTTCGCGAGATAGTGCGCTGGCATTTTTCACCGGAAACCGGCACGCCTTTCTGGCTCGACTGGGCGAGAAAAGCAGGTTGGGATCCGCTGGAGGAAGTCCGTGCGATTGATGATCTCACCCATTTCCCGCACTTCCAGGATGAAGCGCTCCGCGACGAGCCCAATGAGCGATGGATCCCGAAACCTTATCAGGGCAGGCCCTATTTCATCTTTGAGACCGGCGGAACGACCGGAATGCCGAAACAGCGCATCAGTTGGGAAGACCACCTGATCGACTATGAAGAGTTCTCGAAAGCCCTGGACGACAACTCATTCCCGCCCGGCGCCAACTGGCTGATGCTGGGGCCGACTGGTCCTCGCCGTCTGCGCCTCTGCATTGAGCACCTGGCCCAATTCCGTGGGGGGTCTTGCTTCCACGTCGATCTGGACCCTCGTTGGGTCAGGAAGCTGATCGAGCAGAAGGAGCTCGAGCTGGCAAGTCGCTACAAGGACCACGTCGTCGATCAGGGCGTGACGATCCTGAAGAACCGCAACGTACAGTGCCTGTTTACCACTCCAAAACTGCTTGAAGCTTTGGGGGAAAGAATCTCAGTTCCCGAGGTGGGTATCCAGGGCGTCTTTTGCGGCGGAACCCAGATGACCCCTCAGATTCTTCGGTTTCTCATCGAGGAAGTCCTGGAGGATCGAGTGACCTTCGTCCCGACCTATGGCAACACGCTGATGGGACTGGCGTGCAGTAAGCCGCTGGCGCCCGAGGACGACTACAGCGTTACGTACTTCGCCCCTCAACCTCGTGCTGTGGTGCAGGTCGTTGATCCTCGCAACACCGACCTGAGGGTAGAATATGGGGAGTGGGGGAGAGTCGAGTTGACAACGATGACCAGGGAGTTTTTCATGCCGAGATTCCTGGAGCGCGACGAAGCGGCCCGCCGTCCTCCTTGTCACCTTTATCCCTGGGATGGTGTCGGTGAGGTACGACCGTTCGGGATGATGGAAAAGAAGACGTTTTAAGGAGTGTATTGAGTCCTTTTCGATTTCTGATTTTGGATTGACGATTTGAGTCGAAG
>JACQGJ010000478.1 GCA_016199605.1 Armatimonadota bacterium
ACTGAGGTCACTGGCAGGAGACTCGAAGGAGGGTGAAAGCAAAGTCAGCGCTTCCCTCAGTCCGGCGAGGTCGAGCCCTTCGTATCCCTGCGGGAACTCCCCAAGAATCCCCAGTGCCGAGTGGTACAACCGTTTCGCCGACGTGTCAGTGCCCTGCACCAGATGGTGCAAGGCCCCGGCGGTCTGGATGAGCCCTTTGTAGAACCGCTTCCTCTCGCCGTCCCATAGCCACATCCAGATTTCCTCAAACTCGTTCAATGCTTCGACGTACTTGCGCTGGTTGAAATAGTCGACGGCTTGTCGTAATATCTCTATGTCGTTCATGGTGAGTTGGCACGGGGTCCCGTGGACCTCATTGTACTATCGCACCAACGAGAAAGGAAGAGATGGATTTACGATGTTGGACATAAACAAGCTGACCATCAAAGCTCAGGAGGCTGTGCGGGACGCGCACTCACTCGCCCAGGAGAATGGACACCAGCAGATTGATCTTGACCATCTGCTGATGGCCCTGGTTCAGCAGTCGGAAGGGATCGTCACCCCGGTCTTGCAGAAGGTCGGTGTCAGTGTGCCCACCCTCGAGCAACGGCTACAGCAGTCGATCAGCCGCAAGCCGAAAGTCGGGGGCATCTCTCCGGACCAGGTCTACGTGTCTCCTGCTCTGAACAAAGCCTTTGAGGAAGCGCAGAAGGAAGCCACAAAGCTGCATGACGAGTTCGTCAGCACCGAGCATCTGCTGCTGGGGATTGCCAAAGACCAATCGCATGCCGCAGGCCAGGCTCTGCGTGAGTTGGGAGCCACTGAGAATGCCGTGTACCAGGCCCTGGTCTCCGTGCGTGGCGCACAGAGAGTGACGGACCAACACCCTGAAGAGAAGTACCAAGCCCTGGAACGGTTCACGCGTAATCTCACCGAACTGGCACGCTGTGGCAAGCTCGATCCGGTGATCGGACGGGATGATGAGATCCGCCGTGTGATGCAGGTCCTGTCCCGCCGCACAAAAAACAACCCGGTCCTCATCGGTGAGCCGGGGGTCGGTAAGACCGCCATCGTTGAAGGTCTTGCCCAGCGGATCGTCAGTGGCGACGTGCCGGAATCACTGAAGAACAAACGACTGCTGGCGCTGGACATCGGCGCGATGGTCGCCGGGTCGAAGTACCGAGGCGAGTTCGAGGACCGGCTCAAATCCGTGCTCAAGGAGGTAACCAGCGCTGAGGGTGAGATCATCGTGTTTATCGACGAGTTGCACACCCTCGTCGGCGCCGGGGCGGCAGAAGGCGCGGTGGATGCCTCGAACATGCTCAAGCCTGCCCTGGCTCGCGGGGAGCTCCGTTGTGTAGGCGCGACAACCCTTGACGAGTATCGCAAGCACATTGAGAAAGACGCGGCCCTGGAACGTCGCTTCCAACCGGTCACCGTGAGTGAGCCGACAGTGGAAGACACGATCGCCATCCTTCGCGGCCTTAAGGAACGATATGAAGTACACCACGGGGTGAAGATCAAAGACACGGCGCTGGTGTCCGCGGCGATGCTGTCCCATCGCTATATCGCCGACCGGTTCCTGCCGGATAAGGCGATTGACCTGATCGATGAGGCTGCGTCCCGTTTGCGAATCGAGATCGATTCGATGCCGACCGAGATCGACGAGATTGAGCGGCGCATTCGACAATTGGAGATTGAACGGGAGGCGCTGAAGAAAGAGGAAGACGCTGTTTCCAGAGAACGCCTCGGGCGGCTGGAGAAAGAGCTCGGCGACCTCCAGGAACAATCCTCGGGCCTCAAGGCTCAATGGCAAAACGAGAAGGAAGTGATTCAGAAGATCCGTGAGATCAAAGAGAACATTGAGAAGTCCGGGATTGAGGAAGAAGCTGCGGAACGGGAAGGCCACCTCCAGCGAGCAGCGGAGCTTCGATACGGGACACTGTTGGAACTCCAAAAGCAGCTCGACTCCGAAAGTAGCCACCTCAACGAGCTGCAGAAGAGCACAAAGATGCTCAAGGAAGAGGTGGACGAGGAAGACATTTCCGAGGTTGTCTCCAAGTGGACAGGCATCCCGGTCACTCGCATGATAGAAGGAGAAGTCCAGAAGCTGCTCCAGATGGAAGATCGACTGCGCGAGCGAGTCGTGGGGCAGGACGACGCCCTCAAGGCGGTGTCCGACGCGGTGCGTCGCGCCCGATCCGGATTGCAGGACCCTGACCGACCCATCGGCTCCTTCATCTTTCTCGGTCCGACAGGCGTCGGGAAGACCGAGTTGGCGCGCGCTCTCGCCGAGTTCCTGTTTGATGATGAGCGCGCGATGATCCGGATCGACATGAGCGAGTTCATGGAAAAGCACTCGGTTGCGCGACTCATCGGAGCGCCCCCCGGATACGTGGGCTATGAAGAGGGGGGTTACCTGACCGAAGCGGTCCGGCGGCGCCCCTACTCAGTAGTGCTCTTTGATGAGATTGAGAAAGCTCACCCGGAGGTCTTCAACCTCCTGCTTCAAGTGCTGGACGACGGTCGGCTGACTGACGGGCATGGCCGCACCGTTGATTTCAAGAACACAGTGGCGATTATGACCAGCAACATCGGCACGGAAGCGATCCAACACCTTGAGAACAAGGAACGAATCAGAGAGGAAGTGTGGCAGGCGCTGCGAATGCACTTCCGCCCCGAGTTCCTGAACCGCGTTGACGATGTGATTATCTTCAACAGTCTCGGGATGGAGCAAATCAAGAAGATTGTAGATATTCAATTGCGAGGCCTGCAGAAGCTCCTGGCGGACAAGCAGTTACAGATCGTCCTCACCGAAGAGGCGAAAGATCGCCTCGGCAGAGAGGGTTTCGATCCCAACTTCGGGGCTCGTCCGCTGAAGCGCGCGATCCAGCGCGACCTCCAGAACCCGCTGGCCCTGAAGCTGATCCAGGGGGAGTTCGAGGAGGGAGACACGATTCGCGTCTCGGTGGATTCGCAAAGCGAGGAACTCGTATTCTCCAAGGCGTAAGTGGAAGGTGGACGAGCCAACTGCTGACAGGAAGGTAATCCAGCTACCCCTTCTTCCTTTTCTTTACGTCCAGCAGCCTCGCTGTCGTCTTGGAGGAGGAGCCGACCGTTGGAGCCGCGGTGGTGGGGGGCTGTGGCTTCTCCTGGCTTGGCTGAGAGTCCGGGGAAGATTGAGGCTGGACGGGTGACGTTGGGGAGGACTGCTGACGCACGCGCTGCTTCACCGACAGCAGACGAGCACCCGTCTCGACCGCAACGGCCGGGCGACGAGCCTGCAAGCGCCTCCACCCCTCCGAGCTTTTGCGCGCAAGCGCCTCCAGCGCTTCGGGCAAGCCGAGCGCGAGCCGTCGGGTGGCGATGTCCGGCAGCAACAGAATCAAGGCGAGCAAGACGCACAACTGCCACAAGTCCGTGACGGAAGACCCCGGCTTCGGAGGCAGCCGGAAGACCTCCTCCGGCTTGGGATTTGCTTTACCTCCCGTGGTGTCCGCGAGTCGCTGCAGCAGGGCGGTGTTGGCGCGAGTGAACCGGTACTCGGGGGGATAGGGCACGGCGAAACCGGTGGTGAAGACGCGGGGCTTCCCAGAGTCGTCTCGCTCATTCACGGTGAGAAGATACACTCCGGTTTCCGACACCGGGAAGCGACCGCGATACCGCCCCAGACCTTCCTGCTGCAAGGTGAGGCTTGAGCCTTCCCCGGTCGGCGTGGAGATTTTGACTTCCGGCTGAAGCAGGTTGATCGGTTCTCCCGCGGGGGTGAAGGCCTGCATCTCGACCTTTGCCTCACCGCGGTCGACCTGAGTCGTGATCGCGTAGCGCGTCTTGCCGGTTCGTCGGAAAGAGCTGCGCACGACATTCGTCCAGAAGGTTGAGAAGCCACCCCACGGTATCCACTGGCGCGCCCACCGGGGTTTGGCGTCGGAGGTAAAGGCGATTGAGGTTCCCAGACCGTATTGCCAGCCTGCCAGCAGCGGGTCGTCTTTGTGCGTGCGCAGAATCGTGCGTGCAAGCGGCCGGTCGGAGGTGAGGTCGTAGGCAAGGAGCGGTGGCGTGTGCTGCCAGTCAACGCCCCGCAGCATCTCATCTTCGCCCGCAATCTTCGGAAGGAAGGCCCCCTCTTCGATGGCGGATCGAGTCATGATGCTGACATCCGCGGTGAACAGCTTCGGCAGGTCACGCCCGGTTCGTGCGAGGTAGAAATTGCCGGTGCCGAGGTGGGCGAGTTGTTTGAGGAAGGGCACATGCGGCCCGTCACCGAACGCCACCGTTGTCAAGGTGACCCGTGACGCGTGCAGCTTTGCCACGATCTCCGGGCATCCGTCCTGTTCATCGCAGTCGGAGCCATCCGCCAGCATGATGATATGGCGCACTCGCGTCCCTTCACCGACAATTGCTTTCGCCGCAAGCTCCAGGCTCGGTCGGCAGTAGATGCCTCCTCCACCGGCGAACATCTTGCTCAGGTCGGCGATGGTCCGGTCCCGGTTTCTTGCGGGTCGAATCGGCGACTCCCAGTCAGTTTCCATGTAGCCCGCTCCGGTGCCGCTGACGATTACACCGAATCGGTCCATGGGTCGGAGCATCTTCAAAGTTTCCATGGCCGCCTTCGCTGCAAGCTGCACCTTCTGGATCCCTCCGGCTTCGACCATGGCCATGCTCCCCGAGGTGTCAACGATGATCACAACGGTCGCCGCGGGGAAGGTCTTACGTTGCCGAACTTCGAGATCCACTGGGAGCGCTTCCGCGAGGGGAGTTCCGTAGTATCCGCCTGGCAGGAACGACTTTTCGCCGCCGACCATCAGGAACCCGATGCCTGTGTCCCGAATCGCGCTGCGGGTCACATCCATCTGTTGCGGGGACATGGAGAAGGAGGAGAAGTCGGAGAAGACAATTGAGTCGTATTGCTGCAATTCGTCGGGTCGGGTAGGCAAACCCCCGGCGGCGACTTTAACGACCTCGACGTCGTTCTTCCGCAGCGCCTTTTCCAGGGCGGCTGTCGGGTCGGGTGTCTCTTCCGCCAGCAAGACTTTGGGCTTGCCGCGCACGGTGACCAGGCCCATGCCGATATTGTTCCGGAGGTTCGTATCGGGTGATGTTTCGAGAGTGGCGCGGAACCGGTGGACGCCCGCACTATCGGCTCTCAGCGTGGTCACGAGGGCGTTCTTCCCTGGAGTCAGGCTGGCCGGCACTTCCTTCATGGGGAGTCCGTCCTGGTCGATTCGCAGGATGCCTGCCGCGTTGTTGGTGGACTCGGCGACGACTCGCACTGAGAAAGGCTGGCCGATGCGAGTCTCACTCGGCATCAGCACGTCGGTTACCAACACCTCGTTCCGGAGCGCCACAGTGCCCAGCGGGGTCTCGTCGATGGAAACGTCTTCCGTTCTGGCCACCGAAGCTGCCGAGACACTGTCGCCGTCGGTTTCGTTGCCATCGGAAAGAAGTACGATCCGGCGAGCGTACCCATCAGGGAACAGGGCCATGGCCAATCGCAACGCTCCGGCGATGTCGGTGGCGGATTTGTCCGGTGCGGCGTACAGTGGAGGCATCGTCTTGAGGTGCGCTGGCGAGACCTCAACGACGGGGTTGCGGCCGAAGACGATCACACCTGCCTGGTCTTCCGAGCGGAGATGCTTGAGGGCCTCACCGATGAAAGCTTCTCCCTGCTTGCGCGTCTTCTCGGAAACGCTGTGCGAGGTGTCGAGGACAAACACGGTGCAGACGCGCTTGTGTACCCTCACGGCCTGCACGCCTGCCAGTGCCAGCACAACCAGCGTCATCAGCACGCCGCGTTGCAGGAGGACGTATCGCTTGCGCGCCGCCGACATGCCGAGCAGTTGCTTCCCCGTCCACCAGAGACCGAGGTAGAGAATCGGCAGCAAAATAAGATAGAGCGGTTGGGTGAAGCGCATTAGCAGGACCCGTCACTCAGCAAAGTTTCCTGGCAGTTGCACTGGGGAGGGATGCCCATGCCACAGCAGAGAATAACACCCAGGGAAGAGAAACGCCAGAGGTTTCCGACCGGAATCTTGAGCGTGAGGGATGGGTGTCGTCGCCTCTGACCACACCCTCCTCTGGTGACGACCGTCTCACCCCTTTGAACGAGGCGTGAGAAGACCTGCAAAAGGGTTTGACCGACGAAACTCAAATTGCTATGCTGTTGCCGCAAACAATCCTCAGAGATGCGAGCTCAGTTCGCAAAGGAGTGAATCCCTTGGCAGGTCGTGACTTTTCCACTTCAAAGTTCTTCCTTGATTTGATCAGAGACTACGAGCCGGAGTTGACTTTCCGTGGTGAAACGCGGGAGGACTTCGACCAGTGGCAGTC
>JACQGJ010000479.1 GCA_016199605.1 Armatimonadota bacterium
CTCCTCTTTGCCGGATTGACGCTCCGCTTCGGGGAGCCGTCGCCAAAGGGGATCCACTTTGTAGAAGGAAAAAACGACAAACTGGCGCTTGGCGGCACTCCCGGGTTCTGCTCCATGAGGCGCTTCGGCCCGATTCTCACTGCGCATGTACAGCCTCCGATGAAAGGGAATCGACCACTGGGTCAACGCCAGTATGACACGAACCCCGGTGCGTGTTCGTGTGAGGTTCCAGTGCCGAAAAGCAAGAACGCTTCATTCCCGGGCAAGGATCGCCAGGAACACCTCAACGACCTGTGGGTCAAACTGCGAACCCGCGTTGATTCTCAACTGCTCCAAGGCCTGGTCACGAGACAGCGCCTTCCTGTAGGGCCGGTCCGACGACATTGCAGCGAAAGAATCCGCGACGGATAGAATTCGACCGTTCAACGAGATCTGTTCTCCAGAAAGGCCCTTCGGATAACCTGTGCCGTCATAGCGTTCGTGATGCTCAGCCACACCGGGAGCGAGTTTCCCTTCGGTGTCGACGCGCTTGAGAATATCGACACCAACCGAGACATGATACCTTAGTATGTCGATCTCCTCCCGAGTCAGTGCCTCACTTTTGTTCAGCAGCGCGTCCGGGACGCCGATATTCCCTACGTCATGCAGCATCGCCTGGTACTCCAGCAACTCCAACTCCTCGTCATTCATCCCCAGAGCTTTGCCGATAGCGATGGCGTATCGCATCACGTGCTCACTGTGGTCATGAGTGTAGTGATCTTTCGCATCCATGGCGGTCGCCAAGGCTCCGATAGTCTGAATCTCATCCCGGCGCAGGCGCACGAGCAACTGTCTCCGCTCCTTGGCAATCAGGCTTGTTGTGAATCCCGCAAAGTAAAAGAGGAGACCTTTGATGATCATTTGCTGGATGATAAAGTTGGTGTCTCCGCCATCGATGACCGACACCAGCGCATACAGCACCAGAGAAGCAGCGGTCGCAGCCGAGGCTCCGGCAACCTCCCACCAGTAGGCAGAGGCGACGATGGGGATGAAGTAGGAGGCGGCCAACAACTCACTCAGCAGGGGCAGGAAGTGGATAGCGACAGTAATGAAGAGGATGTCCCCTGCAAGGAGCAAGACGGCGCGCCCCTGGTACTCGGGGCGGAGACTGAACTGGAGGGGGCCCTTACCCATGGTTTCGGCCGATAATTGGACGTGAGTGAGGCATCATGAGAAAAGTGGAGCCAGCAGTCGGAATCGAACCGACGACCTGCGCATTACGAGTGCGCTGCTCTGCCGCCTGAGCTATGCTGGCTCATGTGCTCAGATTCATGAGGGCGAACCGCTCTATGTTAACTGATACCCTCGTTTTTTTCAATCCGCTGAGAATCATCAGTGAAGGTCGCCCTGCAACAGGCGTCGCCACTTGCGGAGACACCGGACTGAAAGGCGTGTACGCGACCTTCTATGTCCGGCTCATTGCCGTTGTTGCCGGCGTATCGCTGGACTCTTCTCAAGTAGTCCTGGTCGTACGGGTCCAGGGATCCTGCAATCCGGAACTGCCTCGAAGCCTGTTCCTGTTGTCCGTTATTCCAGTAGGCGTAGGCCAGCAGGTTGCGATAAGAGGCGTTCTCCGGGCGGAGCTTGACCGCTCGCTCAAAGGTAGCAACTGCCTGACGAGGGCTGCCCGATCTCAAGTACGCGGCGCCGAGGCGGATGTGATAATACTCGTCATGAGGTGCAAGGGCGACCACTCTTTCCATCTCAGAAACGGCTTCGGCGGTCTTGTCGACCATCAAGTATACCTCCGCCAGTTGGAAGCGGTAAAAAGCGTCGTTCGGATCCATCTCCACGGCAAAGGCTAACTCCTCGGCCGCTCGATCCAGTACCCCGATTGTGATCAAGGCTTGGGCGAGCTTCAAGCGATAGAAAGATCGTTGTGGATGCGATCGGACCGCGCGTTCATACGACTTCACGGCAGCGCGGCTTTTTGCGAACTTGACAGCGAGATCCCCCATGCCGACATGCGCTTCCGCGTTGCCGTCATCCAGAGCAAGCGCCCTTTCATACATGTCGAAAGCTTTGCTGGACTGCTCGACGGCAACGTAGGCATCTGCGAGCCGGGCGATTCGGTCGGCGTTGTTCGGGTCCAGGCGTACGGCTTTCTTGTACTCACCGATTGCCCGCTCGAAGTTACCCTTCTCGGCGTGTTTATCGCCCTGAAGCTCACAGAAGTCGGGGTCCGTCTTTTCCGGGGATTCCTTTTCCTCCCCCTTGGACACATACCCCAGGTGATAGCCTCCTCCCGGTTGCAGTTCGGGAAGGACGGGTTCATGCGAACCATTCATCTGCGACCATCTCTTCCATACGCGGTTTGCATATCGTCTACTTTCAGAACAGCCTGTTGCTTTCCACCATCAAGGTAACAGGTCCGTCGTTTTGCAGGAAAACCTGCATGTAAGCCTGAAACTCTCCCGTAGCCACCGGCACCGCCTGTTTGCGCAACTCGGCGACGAAGAACTCATACAACTCTCTGCCCTCCTGGACTGGAGCCGCTTCGGTGAAGCTGGGCCGGCGTCCTTTCCGGCAATCCCCACACACTGTGAAATTCGACACCACCAACGCGGAACCTCCTACCTCGTTCACTGAAAGATTCATCTTGCCTTCCCCATCATCAAAGATTCTGAGGTTGGCGATCTTCTCCGCCAGGTAGACCGCGTCCTCTCTCCGATCCGTTTGGGCTACTCCCACCAGAATTAACAGGCCGCGTCCTATGCCGCTCACTGTCCGTTCGTCGATTTCCACTCGGGCCGATTTCACCCGTTGCACCACTGCTCGCATCCATCCTCCTCGTCCAAGGCCAGCGCCGTCACTGACTGGTCTCCACCATGCACGACCGTCCTCACCCCGTAATTCGGTAGACCCGGGTCACGTCGGTAAGCCCCTGGATGTCTCCGATGAGGTTCTCAAGGTGTTGGCGGTCGCCGATGGAAAGCACCAGGTTAATCTGGGCCATGTGGTCTTTCCTCGTCTGAACATCGGCGGAGTCGATATTCATCTTTCGCTCGGTGATGATCGAGGTAATGTCATTCAGCAACCCCACGCGGTCGAAGGCTTCTACGTGAATCTCAGCCTGGTAGGTTCCTCCGTCTTCCAGACTCCACTCGATTTCCATGAGGCGTTCCGGGTCCTTCTGGCTGTAGTATAGGATGTTGCGGCAATCGGTGCGATGGACGGCGACGCCCCGCCCGCGGGTCACGTATCCGACCACTTTGTCTCCGGGGATCGGTGAGCAGCAACGCGATAGCCGGTACATCACATCATCTATGTCGCTTGCAGTAATGCCGAACTTCAGTCGTCCCTGTTGACGCTCAGCACGCTTGCGCTTCGCGACAGCCGTCTCCAGGGCCCTGGGCAACTGACGCATCGAGTCGTCTTTCCCAAGCGCGAGGCTCCGGGCTTTCTCCACAATAGACTCGGCGGACAAATCGCCGTAGCCGACCGCCGCAATCAGATTGTCAGCTCCTTTGAAGTTCGTGCCCTGGCTGATCTGATCCAGGATCTCCGGCCGGAGAATCTGGCCGGGGTCGAGTCGCAGTGAGTGAACCTCCTTCTCCAGGCGCTCCCGACCGAAGCGCAAGTTATCTTCAAAGGCTATCTTCCGCAGAAAGGACTTAATGCGGTTTCGAGCATGGGGGGTTTGGACAAAATCCAACCAGTCTCGCGAGGGTCCTTTGGAGGTGCGCTGGGTCAGGATCTCGACGATGTCTCCGTTCTGAAGGCGGTAATCGAGTGGGACAATGTGACCGTTGGCTTTCGCTCCGATACAGCGATGTCCCACCTCCGTGTGTACCCGGTAAGCGAAGTCCACGGGGGTGGAGGAAGCTGGGAGATCGACCACGTCTCCCGCCGGAGTAAATACAAAGACCTGGTCCTCATACAGGTCCACTTTCAGGCTTTCGAGATACTCGTGCGCGTTGGGATGGTCGTGCTGGAGCTCCAGGAGCTGACGAATCCACCGCACGTTCTGCTCATAGTTCTGGCTGTTGACGGTGTCTCCGGATTCCTTGTATTTCCAGTGGGCCGCTATCCCGAACTCGGATTCGCGATGCATGGCCCACGTGCGGATCTGAACCTCCATTGGCTCGCCGCTCGATCCGTAAACCTTCGTATGAAGGCTTTGATACCCGTTGGATTTCGGTTTCGCGATATAGTCGGTGTACATGTTGGGGATCGGCATCCATAGATTGTGCACGGCCCCGAGAGCGTGGTAGCACGAGCCAACCGATCCGCACACAACGCGGATCGCGGTCAGATCGTAGATGCTGTCGAAGTCGATCTCGTCTCGCAGCATCTTGTTGTAGATGGAGTAGAGATGCTTGGGGCGTCCCTGGATTTCTGCTTCGACCCCTTCTTCCTTCAGTTTGCTCGCCAGGGCCGCAATCGCCTGATCCACTTCATGGACGCGTTGTTCACGAGTCTTCTTAACCTTTCGAACCATGTCCCAGTAGATCTCGGCATTCGTGTAACGAAACGAGAGGTCTTCCAGCTCCCATTTCAGATGCCAGATCCCGAGCCGATGGGCCAAAGGGGCAAAAATCTGGAGGGTTTCCTGCGCCTTCTCTTCCTGTCGTTCCGGTGGGAAGGGATCGAGTGTTCTGAGGTTGTGCAACCGGTCGGCGAGTTTGATGATGATGACCCGAATGTCCCTGGCCATCGCCATGAACATCTTGCGCAGGTTCTCCGCCTGTTGGTCCTGCCGGGTGTTGAAGTCAATCCTTCGTAGTTTGGTGACCCCCTCCACCAGTTCGGCCACTTCATCGCCGAACTCTGCGCGAATTCGTTGACAGTCCACGGCGCAATCCTCCACTACGTCGTGGAGCAACGCGGCGGCAATGGTCTTGTCATCCATGCCCAACTC
>JACQGJ010000480.1 GCA_016199605.1 Armatimonadota bacterium
AGGCCGAAATGACCGGTCCGGATGTAGCGGGAAACGCGTTCCGTGGTCCCGCCCACCAGGGCCAGTTCATAGTCGTGAATCGGGCCGGCCCCGTTCATCGCTACATGCGTGACCAGCCCACGCTCCATCAGATCGATCACGTATCTCGACATGCCGACTTTTATCACGTGCGCCCCCATCATCAGAAGGACGGCAGCCCCCCTTCGACGCGCCTCAGCGACGCGGTCGGCGATTGTGGTGAGGTTGGGGCAGGCGAAGGGCTTCACGGGCGCCGCGAGCGGGAGCACCTCGTCCAGCAGCATGTCATGCTCTCGTTCCGCCAAAGGCAGGACTTCAAGACGGCTGCGGTCGAACTGCGGGAAAGGCATTCACACTACTCCTCGATGAAAAGGTAAGAGACCAATTCCTGGTGATTGCGGAAGTGTGGAATGATGACGTCCGCCCCGGCCTGAATCAAGCGGGTGCGCTTCCACGGATCCACGTCCACAAGCCCGATCTCATCGGTAGCCACGCCGACTGCCACACCCCCGACTTCCCTGGTGTTCTCGATCTCGACGTAGCCATCGCCGAAAGCGACCAACTCGCTGCCGTGCAAGTCGTTTTCCTGATAGATGCGCTCGATGATGATTTTCTTGGAAAAGCTACGGTAGTCGTCCAACGCCCCATGTATTCCGCCGTCGAAATAACCGGACAGTCCCAGGGCCGAGCATTCATCCTGTACGTAGCAGAGGTCCGTTCCACTCGCAAGGAACAGGGAGACCTCTCGCTTACGCAAAGCCATCAGTAATCCCTCCGATCCGGGTACCGTCATGTCGCGGCGGTCGATCTTGCCCTCTTTAAGACCAGCAACGCGGTGCTCGATACGCTTCCACAATCGATCGTGATAGATTCGTTTGTACTCCAGCGGATCGAGAGCTGTGCCGCCGCGCTTCTCGACTTCCTCCTTCAGTTGAATCATCTGGTAGATGGTCTGCTTGCCGGTGAGTCGCTCCACGTAATCGCGCGCGCAGGACTCCAACGCCGCTACCGGCTCGCCACTGTTGGTATCAAGCAGCACCTCGACCATCATCGGGATCATGACACCTTGCCACCCCTGGCGAATCAGTGAGATCGTGCCATCGAAATCGAACAGTGCGAAACGGAAGCCGCCGCGGGGATGATCGGGATGAAGGACTTCGAGGTAGTTTGGCACGTCAGGGACCTGGAGCTTCTGTGGTGTGGAGGAACGCGAATCGCTCTCGCAGCTTGTCCACCAGGTAGTGGAAGAAAATGGTATGCACGGTCTCACAGACGCCCATGTCGTCGCAAGGCACGTGGAAGCACCGATGAGAGATCTGACGGAGCTTGCCCCCGTCGAAGCCTGTGACGCCGAAGGTCTCCATGCTGTGAGTGTTGGCATACTCGACTGCACGAAGGATGTTGGGGCTGTTTCCCGATCCGGAAATCGCAACCAACCAGTCGCCGGGGCTTGCCAGGTTCTTGAGCTGCTCGACGAAGATATGCTCGTAACTGGTGTCGTTGGCCCAGGCGAGGATGCAGGGGGTATTATCCGTCAGACTCAGTATTCTGAGACGTTTCTGGTCCTCAAAATCAACCAGAGTACTCTTGCCCAGGTCTTCGCAGAAATGAGAGGCATTGGCTCCGCTGCCCCCGTTGCCGATGACGAAGACAAACTGATCCGCGGTGTAAACCTCTACGAAGGCCTCCACCAAGTCGTCCACTTCGGAGAGGTCCACCTTTTGCGCCTCGGAAATCACTCGATCAAGGTAGCTCGCGGCGGTAAGGGAGGGGGTGGGGACTACTGCTTCGCTCATTCGTCACCTCAGGCAGATTCGTTCAACCAGAATATACATGATGGAAGGGATTCTGACAACGTGGCGGAAGATGCCCTGTGGCGCGCATCATCGCAAGGACACGTCGACGATCACTGGCAGGTGATCTGATCCCACGTAAGGCCCCAGGCGGCGGCGAATCACGGTGACCTCTGGAGAAACCAGGCAATGGTCCAGGGGAATACGCAGGCACGGTGGGAGCACTGTGGGCCACGAGGGCTGCAAACCGTTGTGCAGTCGACTGTCGCCAAGTCCCGATTGCTTCAAGAGGTCAGAGAAGAAAGGCGACCACGGAGTGATGTTCAAGTCACCTGCGAGCAGTACCGGACCATCCATCTCCTTGATCGTTTTCGCGATCTGTTCGAGTTGCCTGTTTCGCGCTTGCCAACGTCTGTGATCCATCGGTGGGGGTGGATGCGCTCCGACAACAGTGAAAACCTTCCCGTGGAAAGATAGATGGGCGACGAGTGACGGAATATCCGTTGCCGGCTCCTTGATTCTCCGGCTTCCCAGCACAGGCACCGCGCTGCCGATGGCAATTCCAAAGTCATTCGACCGAGGTTCCTTGACCCAGTAGGGCATCAGGTCCAACAGCCGGTCCATCCACTCGGCATCGACTTCCTCCAGCACGATCACCGTTGGCGAGGCGGATCGAAGGAAGCTCCGCACCTGCCGATATGTTCGCCCTCCCTTATGCGCGTTGACGGACACGATCCGGCACACCGGCGCTCGTGGCGGCGGCAGTTCAGGATTCCCGTGGTAGAAAGGAGCGAACGACATCAATCCGATTAACACAAGTAGTCCAGTCACAGCAGCCGAGGCCCATCGTCGCAGGCACAGAAATGCGAGAGTTCCCGGGGTCAGAATGGCCACGTACTGGACGCGGAAGTGACAGGCCAGATCAAAAGTGTAGAAGTACCGGCCCAGGTAGCTGGAGACGAAAAGGGTTACCGGAACAATGCACACCACCCATGTGCATAGGAACACCACCGCACGAAGGAAAAGGCCGAGGCGGCTAAGGACTCTACCTGGGTCCCGTGGCGAGGGAAGGTTTTGGTAGGACGGATTCATGTTTCGCTCAAGACCAGGATCGTTTTGTTGTTCTCAGCATGAAGGACCGTATTGTCTACTCCCGTTCACAAAGCCAAGGGGGGCTTCTGCTTCGCTCATGCGTCACGTCAGGCAGATTCGGTCAACCAGAATGTACACGATGAGAGGGATTGTGGCAACGTGACGGGAGAAGCCGCAGACCCGACGCATGCCCGTGGTGGTGGACGGCACGGGCATGCGTCAGTTCTGCCGCTCCCGTGTGTGCATTTTCTATTCTGATGTCGCCAACCTCGTAGCCACGGGTAGGGAACGGTCGCCGTG
>JACQGJ010000464.1 GCA_016199605.1 Armatimonadota bacterium
CATCTGGAGATTGCCGGTCACTCCTCCCGAAGTGGCCGACAGCGTGAAAGCGTTGTTGGCCGGGGGAGTGTTGCCGGACTTGAGGACGGCGTGCGCGACTCCGCTCGTGGTGGTCGTGGTGTAGCTTGTTGTTGTTGCGGAGGCGTCCGCGCCGATTGTGCCCCAGGTTGTTTCAAGCACGACTTCGGTACCATCAGGGACCGGTTGGGTGTTGACGGTCACGGTAGCGGAGACGGAAGAGGTGGCGAGTCCATCGGCGGGCAAGGTGGCGGGGTCGGCCCCGACGGTGACGGTGGTGGTTTGTCCACCTCCTGCCGCGGTGAACGTCACGCTGCACGTTCCGGTTAACCCGCTGGAGGTGGAGGTGATCTGCGCGGTTCCGGCAGTCGTGCCGGAGGTCAGGGTGACGACGGCGTTGCCTTGAGCGTTGCTGGTTGCCGAGACCGCGGACAGCGTTCCCGCTGATGTGGTGAAGTCCACGGCGTGGTCGGCGACGGGTTGGTTGTTGACATCGGTCAAGGTCGCGGTGATGGTCGATTGGGCGGCGCCGTCGGCAACGATGCTGGTCGGCGTGGCGGCGACGCTCAGGTTCGCCACGGAAGGCGCTGGCGGAGGCGGGGAAGCCGTGGTGGCGCTGACTTCGTTGGATCCGCTGGACAGGGCGCCGGTATCATTCACGAAGACCCGGTAATAATAGGCCGTCGTGGCCGTGAGACCGGTGTCGGTGTAAGAACTCGATGCTTGATTCTGGATGCTGGATACAAGCGTGGAAGCTTCGGTGACGCCGGGGGTGGTGGAACGGTAGAGCTTGTAAGACTGGAAGTCGGCGTCGGCGTTCTGGCTCCACGACAGGTCGATTGTGGTGTCGGTTACATTGGTGGGAGCGTTCAACGACACCGCGGTCGGTGGGTTGTTGACCGCCGCGGTGTAGTCCACCACCAACTTGGGGCGCAAGGTCGCATCGCCGCCAAAGTCACTGCTGTAAAGCTGGACATTATTCGGGGGCGAGCCGCTGGACTGTTTGACGAGGACGCCGTTGTTCGTAACCGATCCGTTGCACCAGGAAGCCGCAAGCGAAGTGATCGTCCAGCTTTTCCAACCCACGGAGTTGACAGCAACCGAGCTGATGGCGGTAGCGTCGGAGGACGGCTGACTGTTCCAGTTAACCGCCGCCTCATCCCAGGTAGAAGTCACCTTGTAGACGCCCGCGGTCTGCGCCCCTCCGGCGGCTTGACTGACGTACAGCGACAAGGTGGCGGAGTTGATGGTCGCGCCAGTAGGAATCGAGGAGATATCGAACTGAACGAAAGTCCGCTTCTCGCTGCCCCCGAAGTCGGGACCGAGTCCACTGGCCAGCGCGTGTTGGACCCGTAGTTTGTGCCCGCGGTCATCTGCGCGATGAACGCGTCCTTGCCTTCAGCGCCGGGTGGGATGGCCACCACATCCGCGTTGGCTTTCACCGCCAAACCACAGAGAACGCAGAGACCACAGAGGATTGGGACAAGGGGCGAGAGGGAGAAAGAGAGATTGGGGGTCCGACTCTCCATCACGGACCAGGAACGACGGACCAGCACGGGAAACACCTCCTGAGACAATCAATGTTGACTTACAGGACGTTGGCTGCGATGAGAGTGCTACGACTGGGGGTAATGATACCCCAATCTCTCCCGCGCGTAACGGGTATTATTGGGGAACTTTCTTGGAACTGCCGAAAAGACCTCTCATCGCCCGGCCGGATCCCGACGGCTGGGAGACACAGTGTCAAAGGCGCCCTGAGAACTGGCTAAAAACGTCCGGCTGGAGGCTTGAAGCCCCCAGCCGGTTGTTCAGTGCCCACGGTTGTAACGTAACGACACAATCGTTTAGGGCGCTGGAAGGCCAGTCACTGGAGCGAACTGGTTCGCCGTGAGGTTGGTGGGCTTCGTCCACTTAACATGCCCGTCCGCGTAGGCGACGTTGATCCCCCCGTTGTGGCGGTTTAGCGATGCCGGCCACTCACCCGTCAGCCAGTTGGCCCACGTCCGGCAAGCGTAAGGACCGCTGCCCATGCACTCGGAATCGGCGAAGGTGACGAACTCCGCCGGACGCTCCAACTGGCCCAGCTTCTTGTAGGCGAGCCAGCCCTGGTCACCGGCGCAGCCATTGCCGACTCCCCAGTACCAGTTGTAGCCGATGCCGCCCCGGTGCCGATCCTCGCAGCCCGCAGCGCCGATATTGCTGGACGCATAGCTGGGACACTCCCAGATCTGCTCGTTCTTGACGTACGGACGCAGCACAGTGGCGGTCCACACGCGGCCGCCACCAGCGCCGACGTTGCACGGCGCCACCCGCTCGTCATAGTCCTGGCTGTACATCGACCACGCCAGGGCTATCTGCTTGTGGTTCGAACTGCAACTCGCTTGGCGCGCCTTCTCTCTGGCTCGCGCGAACACGGGGAACAAGATTGCCGCCAGTATCGCGATGATCGCAATGACGACTAACAACTCAATGAGAGTAAAACCTTTCTTGCGACGCAACACAAAAACTCCTCCTCTTACCTGATAAAGTTACTGTCTGGATGACATGATTACCAACGATTCTTCTCTTCTCAGCCCTCCCCCCGATTCTCAGTGGATCTTTCTGTTAAGGTTTATACCCATGTTGAGTAAGTTCTAAACATTTATTGAGGGGGATGTTCGGTCTCCATGCAACGATTCGCAATCTTGAGCCTATCCCCCGAGGCCTCCTCACTGGTACTGTTGTATATACCCACTTGTAACAAGTCCTAAACTACAATTTCCGTGTTCGGCACACTGTTGCATTGACGCTACAGCGCCCTTTTGCTATAGTCACCGCCGTCGGTTGAAAGGAAGCTTCCCATGTCACTCGCCCTTGGCCTCATCATCATCGCGGCCGCAGGAATTGCCTCGGCCTCACCCTCACCCAACAGGAGTGGTCTCATGCAGCATCCCAGCGTGCTCGTCACCCAGCCCGACCTCGTGCGTCTCCGTGCGATGGGAGTAGATACCGCCGAGAACAAGCTCGGCTTCGCTCCGGCGAAAGTATGGGAAGCTTTCAGAGTGAAAGCCGACGGCTTCGTCAAGAGTCCGACCTACTCTTACGAGGTGCAGATACCTGCGTACGGCGATCAGCCCACCGAGAAGTGGTCTTGCACGCTGTCTGATCAAGATCCTCCGCCGCACCCGCGCACCCCGTGGTATCCTCCCTGGACGGCGATGTTTCAGGAGCGAGAGGATTCGATCTCGACTCGTCTCAAGACCCTCAGCTTCGCCTACGTGATGACTGGTGACCGGCAATACTTCGAGGCGGCCAAACCTGTCGCCCTTCATCTCGCCCACTGGTCCTCCTGGACGGACACGAGTTACGGTGGCGGCACCATCAAGTGTTGCCTCGACACGGGACACGCCGCGCAGAATGTCGCGTTGTTCTACGACTGGTGTTACGAGCAGCTCACGCCGGAGGAACGAACGACGATACGCACCGCTCTGACCGAACGCGGCGTGAAGGCGATCTTGGCAGGAGTGGACAACTACCCGGCGGATACCAACGGATTCGCGGTGTTGACCTGCGGGCTTGGTCTCGCCGCTCTCGCATTGCGACCCGAAGAACCCGAGGCGGCGGAATGGCTGAATGCGGCCATCGAGAAGACGCGCAAGTCGCTGTCCATGCACGGCCGGGATGGTGGCGCTTATGAAGGACCGATGTATGGCACCTACCTTCTGGATTCTTTCGCCGTCTTCCTGAACGCACTGGAAGTGGCGAAGGTCCAGCACGACCTCTTCCAGCATCCGTATCTCGCAACGATGGATCGGTATTGCATCGGTCTGTTGGGAATGGACACGAAGACACAGCCCTGCTTCGGAGACGGAAGCCCGACGCGGGGTTATCCCAAAACCATGAGTCTCATGGCTCGACGCGGCAGCAAGGCGGCGGCGTGGTATCTCCAGCAGATCAACGCCTTGACTCCGGCGAGTATTGATGAGTTCATCGTTTCCGACGCGGCGAAGATGCAGCCGGAACTGCCGACGTTTAACCCCTCCTACCCCTTCGTGGACATCGGTCATGCGGTGCTGCGGGACGGCTACAATCCGAACTCGGCTTTCGTCGTGATGAAAGCCGGACCTCCCGACAAGAACATCGGGCACAACCACTACGACCACAACTCCTTCGTCCTGAGCTATCTCGGCGACTGGCTGGTGGGAGATCGTGGCTATCACCACTTCACCCATCCGCCCAGCACCAAGTTCTCGCTCGGCACGATGGGGCATTCGTCGCTGGTGATTGACCGGGACGACGCCTACCTGCAAAGCACGAAGGTGCCCGACTTCGGTCACGACCAGGTCTCCCTGAGCGGGGCGAAGATCGCCCAGTTCTTCTCTTCGCCGGTCTTCGACTTCGCAAAAGGTGAGGCGGCTGCGACTTACAGTCAGAAGGACTCGAAGATTCTCGACCGTTACGATCGGAGTCTCTTCCTGATCAAACCCGACATGGTTGTCGTGCGAGATCAGATCGCTGCTCCCGCGCCGCATCGGTTCAGCCTGCTTCTCGCCGCCGACCGCAGCGCCGAAGCGAAGACCACCGACGATGGTTTCCTCACCACTCTTCGAGCCGCCGAGCTGGAGTCGCACGTCTGGGCGACGCAGCCCCTCGAATACCATGCGGCGCTTTATCCTCAGGCGGAGTCCTACGGGATGTATCTCGAATCGCAGACACCGCCGACCCAAACGGTCGAGTTCACCTCCGTGCTTCTGCCCCGTGCCATCCCTAATCCTGCACTCATTCGCAACGGAGATTTCGAGAAAGGCATTCTGGGGTGGACGATCCGCGCCGGTGACGACGCACCGCACCACGCCGCGGACACAGGCGTGGCCTTCGAGGGCAAGCAAAGCGGCCGCATCGAGAAGAGCGGGTATTACTACTCACAGCATTTCAGCGTTCCGGTTGCCACGAAGCTGACGGCGACGTTCGCGGTGCTCACAAAGGATACGACCGACGGCGGCGCCAGCGTTTGCTTCTACTTCTGGAAGGGCGGCACGTCTTTCGGCGCAAAGCAAACGGACAAACTTACCCCCACGACCTGGACGGAATACACGCTCGATGCAGTCGTCCCTGAAGGCACCGAGGAAGTCTGCATCGCTCTCAACTACTTCGGCAACGGGGTCGGCTGGTTCGATGGGGTGACTGTCGCCGCGGACCTTCCACCAAAACTGGCTCCCCCGCCGTTGCCGGTGGTAAAGCGGATAACCCCCAACGGCTCGCAGTTTGAGGTGAAACGAGGCGACAAGACGATCGCCGTTGTCTGTGGGACCGCGGGTTCGGACACGATGATGAAGGCATCCAGAGGCGTCATGCACACCGATGGAGAACTGGCCTTCGTCGAGTGGGACGGCGGAGGCAATATCGGTCGCGTCGGGTTGCACCAGGGAACCTACGTCCGACTGAATGGCGAAAATATACTGCTGCTTCCGCAACGCGCTGACGTGGCTCTTTCAATCAAAGCGGGTGGCGTGGACGCGGTCGTCACCACCGACCTGACGCCTCATGCCCCTCTGTCACCTGTGAAGCTCACCCTCGGCAAATTCGCCAGCGGGATGAAGGTGAGGATCAATCAGAGGTTGTTCTAAAAACCAGAAAGGTCATCTCATGCGCTCCCTTATCTTCATGCTTACATGCGCTCTGTGCGCGACAGCGTTCGCTGTGTCACCCGACAACTGCGTCTTCTACGCTCCGTTCGACGGCGGTTTCGACGCCGCTCAGTCTCGCGGCTCCGGCAAGGCGGCGGCGAAGGGCAACCTCCGATTTGTGCCCGGCGTCCGCGGGCAGGGGATTCTCGTCGGCGCGCCGGAGACGGGGTTGAGTTATGTGACAAAAGGAAACCTCGATCTCGAAGCGGGAAGCATCTCAATCTGGGTAAAGCCGGAGACGTGGGATGACACCGACGCCGCGATGAGGTTCTTCGTCGGCGTGAACGAAGGGGAGAAGAAGTCGCCGCAGGATGGCGGCACGTTTCTCTGGCTCTACCGCTACTTCACCAGGAGCACCTACTTCCTCGTGTGGGATTCGCGGGACCAGGCCACCGTCGCTGCACCGGATCCGATCGCCTACGTGGACTATCTCAAGAAAGGGGAATGGTGCCACCTCGTGGGGACGTGGAACGGCGACGAGTTGCGCATGTATATCAACGGGGTGTTCCAAAGCGTCGCCCGCGTGACCACGCCACGGATCCTCCGCTCTCTCGGCGACCGCTTCACCGTGGGCGATCCAAACCGCGCCAACGTAGCTGACACCGTACTCGACGAGCTTCGAATCTTCGACCGCGCACTCACCGCGCCGGAGGTGGCCGCTCTCTACAAGTTCGAGCTTAATGGACAGCCCAACCAGTTGGAGGTGACCGCCGTTCGCCTCCCCGGAGCGAACAAGGTCAAGGTGGATGTCAACGCCCTCGCGTTCAGACCCTCCGAAGCTGCTGCACTCTCGGCGCGCCTGCTGCTTCAACCGAAAGACAGCGACAAGACCCTCGCCGAGAAAACCTGCACTTTCTCCGACTCGCAGCATCTGGCGACTTCACTCAGCACCGCCGGACTACCGGTCGGTCAGTATCGAGTCGTCTCAACGCTGATGCAAGACGGGAAGTCCCTCGCAACGACCGAGACTCCTTTCTCCCTCAATCCTCCTCCGAAGTGGCTTGGATCGAGAGTGGGACTCTCTGACAAGGTGTTGTCCCCCTGGACGCCGGTCCAGTTACGGGGTGGAAGATCGGGAATTGCAAACCAAAAATCAACAATTGAGGTCTCGGGGGCGCGGAGCTACACCGTCGGCGACGCGTTGTTTCCCTCAGGCATCCTCACTGGAGGACGGAGGATGCTGCCCGGCCCGATTGCATTGAGCGGAACCGTCAATGGTGCGACGTTAGCGCTCACGAAGGCAAAGACGACCTGGTGGAAGAAGACTCCGGCGCGGGTGGAGTTCACGACCAGCGCATCAAATGGCGGCCTGACCGCATCCACTGAGAGTTTCGTGGAGTATGACGGATTGCTCTGGACGAAGCTTCGTCTACAATCCAAATCGCCGTTGAACGTATCGAAGCTCACTCTCGACATTCCCTTCTCGAAGGAAGCAGCGACATTGATGCACACCGCCTTCACGTGGCAGGACTCGGGAGCAGTGCGGCGTTGGAGTCATCGCGTCGTCGCCTTCTCCCAGATCTGGCTGGGCAACGAAGACGGCGGGGTCGAGTGGACGATCCCCTCTGCCCGCAACTGGTTCAGCGCCGACCGCAACCGGCAGATAGAGATCATCCCCGA
>JACQGJ010000465.1 GCA_016199605.1 Armatimonadota bacterium
ACTTCTATGTGCTCTGGGTCTGCTGCTGCTCGTCCTGGACCTCGTGGTTCCGCGTGAGAAGAAGCACGTCCTTGTCGGTGCCGCCTTGGTCGGACTGCTGGCAGCCTTGGCGGCGTGCGTGGCAGTGCTGGGAAACATGGGCCTGATGTCCGGATCGCCCAATTATCCCAAGTGGCTCGCAGACTGCCTTCGCATCGATGACTTCGCGATGATTTTGAAGATCCTCATCCTTGTCGCGACGATCTTGGCGCTCCTCGCCTCACCGGACTATGCGAAGAAACGCTTCACCTCCGGCCTCGGCGAGTATTACGCCTTGCTGGTGTTCGCAGCGCTGGGTATGACATTGATGGTCGGAGCGATCGATCTCATCAGCATCTACATAGCGATGGAGTTCACCAGCCTCACCTCGTACGTCCTGGTCGGCTACATGAAACGCGACGCTCGTGCGGCTGAGGCGGGAATCAAGTACTATCTCATTGGCGTCGTCTCCTCAGCGTTGATGCTCTATGGCATGTCGCTACTCTATGGCTACACCGGGTCCACCAATCTGGCAGACATCGGGACAGCGTTGTGGGAGAAGTCCGATCCAGCCCTTGCTGTCCTCTCGCTGGTGTTGCTGCTGGCCGGTTTTGGTTTCAAGCTGGCCGCGGTGCCTTTTCATTTATGGACGCCGGAGGCCTATGAGGGAGGACCTACCCCGTTTATTGCGCTCCTGTCCGTCGGTCCTAAGGCGGCGGGGTTCGCGATCTTACTGCGTGTGCTTGAGATGGCTTTTCCCGCAATTCGGGAGGATTGGACCGCGCTGATTTCCGCCCTCGCAGCATTGAGCATGTTGCTGGGCAATCTGGTGGCGATTCCGCAAACGAATATCAAGCGGATGCTTGCCTATTCGAGCATCGGTCAGGTAGGATACATCCTGATTGGTGTCGCCGCCACAACCACGCCGGGGAATGACTGGCGGATGTCCGGGATCGTGATCTACCTGCTGACCTATCTGTTCATGAATGTCGGCGCCTTCATCGTGATCACGGCTGTCTCCAACGCCGTGGGTTCGGACGAGATCGAGGAATACACCGGATTGATCCGCTCGAATCCGCTTTGCGCAGTGGCGCTCGTCCTATTTTTGGCGTCCCTTGCGGGGCTCCCTCCCACTGCCGGCTTCTGGGGGAAAGCCTTCGTGTTCGGCGCGGCGATTAGTTCGAGGTTAACCTGGCTCGCGGTCATCGGGATATTCTGCAGCGTGGTGTCGGTATTCTACTACTTCAACCTTGTGCGGTTGATGTTCTTCCAGAGATCCACAGCACAACGAACCGGTTTCAGGGTGCCGGCTCTTCTGGTTGTCGGCATTGTTATAGCTTTGATAGGCACTCTGGGGATTGGGCTGTACCCGGAGCCGTTGATCCAGATTGCTCGCGCCAGCACCAGCTTGCTGGCGGTAAGATGACGAAGATCCCATGGAGGACGTAACTGTTAACCTGGACCTTGTTGGAGGACTGTGAATGGAACGTACCTTTGTTATGGTGAAGCCCGATGGTGTACAGCGCGGGCTCATCGGAGAGATAATCCGTCGATTCGAGACGAGAGGACTGCGCCTCATCGGGCTAAAGATGCTGCGCATCGACGAGGGCCTCGCTCGCCGGCACTACCGTGACCACATCGAGAAGCCTTTCTTCCCTTCCTTGCTTGAGTTCATTACCTCCTCGCCGGTTGTAGCGATGGTCGTCGAGGGTAAGGCCGCGGTGCAGAACGTCCGGACCATGATGGGCGCTCTCGATCCCACGCAGGCTCAGCCGGGCACTCTCCGGGGTGATTATACCAACGACAAGCAGCTCAACATCATCCACGGTTCCGATTCTGTTGAGAACGCGGAGCGTGAGATCGGTTTGTTCTTCACCCCCGAGGAGGTCCTCGATTACGAGCGGACCCTTGACCGATGGCTGGTCTCTCCATGACGACTTCGGATAGGGATAAGTTATACTCGTTAAGGTTGAAAACGCACCTTTGACCCCCACCCCTCGAACTCTGCGAGTTCGCCCCCTCCCCCGCTCTCGCAGAGGAGGGAATCGCCATTCGTAACGCTATCTCCTCGAACTCGCAGAGCTCGAGGGGGGGGTCAAAGATCATCGCACTCCGTGCCAGCAAAAGGTGGCTTTTCAACCTTAACAAGTATATGAGCAGACCAGTGAGGACCGTGAGTTGAACCTGAACGGCATCATCGAATTCATCGAACCCGACATGAAGCGTGTCGAGGCGTACATCCACCGCCAGTTGGCTGCCCCGGTGCAGGTCATCACCGAGATCTTCGAATACACCGTGGGAGCCGGGGGCAAGCGGCTGCGTCCCGCCTTGTGCCTGTTGAGCGCCAACGCCGTGGGACAGGTCAATGAGGACGCCATCTCCCTCGGCGGCAATGTCGAGTTGGTCCACACGGTTACCCTCATCCACGACGACATTGTTGATGAATCGCATACTCGCCGCGGGAAGACCACCGCTAACGCAAAGTGGGGCAACGAGATCACCGTCCTGGTGGGGGACTACATGTTCTCGAAGGTCTTCGTATATCTGACCGCCGACGGCTTCCATCCCTGGACTTCTCTGCTTGCCCAGACCACCACCAAGATGTCCGCCGGCGAATTGCTGGAGATAGAGTTCCGCCGCAAGTGGGACCTGGCGGAAGAAGAGTACTTCCGGCTGATCCAGTACAAAACGGCGGAGTTGATGGCGGCGGCGTGTCAGGTCGGCGGAATGGCTGCCGGTGGGTCCGGCCCGGAAATCGAAGCCTTGAAAGAGTACGGTCTTAACTTCGGCATGGCTTTCCAGGTAACCGATGATCTCCTTGACATTGTGGGCGATAACCAACGGCTGGGAAAACCCGTCTGGAACGATCTGCGGGAGGGAAAAGTCACGCTGCCCCTCATCCACGCCCTGGAGACGGCTCCCCCGGCAGACCGTGAGCAGATCCTCCAACTCGTGTCCCAGGAACAAATCCCTCAGCACGACATCGACACCCTGATCTCTCCCCTCATCTGCCGCTACGGCGTGGAGTATAGCCGCGGCCTCGCGGCCGACTTTGCCGACAAAGCCAAAGCAGCCGCTTCTTCGTTGCCAGACAGCCGAGGCCGCAAAGCCCTCATCGACATGGCCGAATTCGTCGTGAGTCGGAACCGGTAAGCCTTGCCAGCCACTCTCTCTCGTTCGTCCAAGAGTGGCGAACTCTGTGAGTTCGAGGACTCCTGGACGAGGCTATGAGGCGCGAGTTCGACTCGCCCTTCTCCACGAGGGCATGGGGCAGTAGAACTGCCACGTCATAGTCACG
>JACQGJ010000466.1 GCA_016199605.1 Armatimonadota bacterium
AGGCGACTTTCGTGACGGACAATCTCTACGAATCGGTGCCGGTTACCCAGAAGAAATCCCAGTCGGTGGCGCCTGGAGTCGGCGCGGTGTATGAGATCAAGATTCAGAACGACGGAAATCGCTCGATCGACACGGTTTACACGGGTTCAGCGGCCGTTTCCGGGTTCACCGTGCAGTACTTTGACAGCCTCGTTGGGGGAGCGGAGATCACCGGACTTGTCACGGGCGACGGCGCTCCGATCCAACTGGCCGTGGGTCAGTCGATGGACATGCGGGTTGTCGTCACACCAAATGCCCTGCCAAACGCTCCCGCAGCGGAGAGCACCCAGACCATCACCCTGACATGGTCAGGCACCGGCACCTCCAAAGACGTGGTCCAGTCGGAAACCACCGTGGCCGCCCTCGACAAGGCTGACCTGATGGTCCGCAACCATGACCAGACGACGTACCTCGCGGATAACGTATATGAGGCCTCACCGGTCCTTCAAGTCAAAGCGCAATCCGTGGCAGGCGGTCTTAAGGCGATCTACGAGCTGAAGGCCGAAAACGACGGCAACCGATCCGTGGACTATGTGGTGACGGGAACGGGAACGAGTTCCGGGTTCGACGTGAAATACTTCGACGCTCTCAGCGGGGGAACCGACATCACAAGCCTTGTGACAGGAGCAGGCAAAACCTTTAACCTCGCACCGGCAGCCTCCAGGGAGTTCCGTGTCGAAGTAACCCCCAACCCCGACCCGAACAGCCCGGCCGTGGGAACCATGAAAGAGGTGACCGTCGCTTTGGCAGGAGGAGGCTCGATTGATTCGGTGAACACCACAACAACCGTCACCTCCACCGACCAGGGGGATCTCATGATCCGCAACCCGAGTGAGGTGGACGCGGACTACGCCACCAACAACGTGTACGAAACCTCGCCCTCCACTCAGGTGAGGACCCAGACAGTTGATCCGGGAACCCCGGCGACCTACCTCATGAAACTTCAGAACGACGGCAACCGTACGCAAACCTACACGGTTGTCGGCACCGGTGACAGCACCGGTTGGACCGCGCAGTATTTCAACGCTCACACCGGCGGAACCAACATCACGGCGTCAGTCACGGGGACGGGCAGGCAGTTTGTCCTCCCTGTTGCCGGCGAGCAGTTGCTGCGTGTCGAAGTCACGCCGTCGGCTACCCCGTCAAGTCCTCCGGCCGCAGCGACCAAAGACGTTATCGTAACCTGTCTCGTGCCCGACGCTAACAACCAACCCATGGCAGTGGACAGTGTAAAGGCAGCTACGGTTGTCAACGGTGGAGACAAGTCGGACCTGATGATCCGGAGCAAGGGCGAATCCACCTACGTCTCAGACAACGTGTATGAGACAACGCCTGTCCTCCAGGTGAAGAGCCAATCGGTAAGCGTCAGCGGGACGGTCATCTATGAATTGAGACTGCAGAACGATGGTAACCGTAGCCATGACTACAAACTCCTCGGGACCGGTGGTGACTCCAATTGGACAGTGAAATACTTCGATGAGCTGTTGTTTGGGAACGACATCACCTCGAGCGTAACAACGTCGGGAAAGACCTTCACGTTGGCCTCGGGGCAGGCGACCGAGGTGCGCTTCGAGGTTACCGCCAACCCGTTCCCAAATGCTCCCGCAGCGGAAAGCAGCAAAGAGGCTATCATTTATCTGGTCGGCAGTACCGTGGACGTCGTCAAGTCAACCACGACAGTCAGCGCCGGCAGCCAGGCGGACCTGATGATCCGCAACAGCGCTGAAACGAGCTACCAGGGCGACAATATCTTCGAGACCTTGCCTTCGGTTCAGGTTCGCGAGCAGACGATCAATCCCGGCGGAAGTGCGAAGTATGAAGTCAGGCTGCAGAACGACGGAAACACAACTCGGACCTTCTTGCTGAAGGCCGGGGAGGCTGGTGACGCAGGATGGAGCGCCACCTACAAAGCTGGAATCACGAACATCACCAGCCAGGTTACTGGAACTTCGGGTTACACGACTGCCAGCCTGCCGCCCGGCGGCCAAATAGCCCTTACGGTCGAAGTCATCCCGGATGTGACTGCCCTGGCAGGATCGGCCCGAGCCGTTACGCTCAAAGCCTATCTCGATGCTTCGGATACGACAATCCGCGATGCGGTCTCCACCGTGACCACAGTGACCGCTGGTTTGACGCTCACTTCGCCGAACGGAGGAGAGAAATGGCAACGTGGAACGACGCATGAGACCACCTGGCTGTCCTCCGGCAATCCGGGTTCCGATGTTAAGCTTGATCTTTACCGTTCTGCCGGCAGCGGCGCCCTCGTCTTCGACAGCACGATCGTCGCGACCACACCCAACGATGGCAGCTACGAATGGACCCTCCCGGGAAGCCAACCCCCCGGTGAGAACTATCGGGTGAAGGTCTCGTCGGTTTCCGATTCCGGCGTGGGAGATGAAAGCGACGCGGACTTCCAGGTTCTGCGAGCCGCTCCGACCGTGACGAGCATCACTCCCGATACCGGCAACAACACCGAAACGGTCAACGTCGTGATCGCCGGGACCGGCTTCGTCGGTGGAGCAACCACCAGCCTGAGCAAGGCTGGAACCGACCTCAGCCTGACGGAGGTCGTTGTTAACAGCGAGGGATCGCAGATCACGGCAACGGTCGATCTCACCAACGCCGGGGCCGGAGAATACGATGTTGTTGTGGTGAACCCGGACGGCCAGTCCGGCAAGTTGTTGCACGGATTCACCGTAACCGCCGGAGTCTCCATCACTGTGGGCACAGCGGGTAGCTACAGCCTTGTTTCGCTGCCGTTTGTCGAAGACGGATATGATCCTGTGGCAACCGGTCTGATCGACAACAACCGGAATGCCGCCCTGGCTCGCTGGAATCCTCGGAAGGCGAGCGACCCGACCTACTCCAGTTACGAGTTCCTGGTCGGCGGTGGGCTGATCCTGCCGCCCTCGATTCGTTTCACAACGGTCGAGAATGGAGTCGGCTATTGGAGAAAAAGCAGTTCAACCTTCACCGGGGCGTTTACGAGTAGAACGACCCCGCTGGAGATTCCCATCTATGTGGGATCCGGCGCTTATACCCACTGGAACCTGATCGGTGTTCCCTTCACAGGATCCATCGACTTCGCATCGCTGCAGGTTCTGGCGAACGGAAAGACCTACAGCATCACCGACGCCGCCTCCCTGGGGATTGTCGGCAATTTCGCCTGGAAGTTCCCCAGCGCCAGCGGGTATCGTCTGGTTGCGCTTCCGAACACCTATGACGGCGCGGAGACGACCCTCGACCCGGGCCTGGGCTACTGGTTCTACGCAAACCAGGATTGCTTCCTCCGGTTTGTCCCGCCTTCGGGAACAACCGTGCGCGCGGCCAAAGTCCAAAGGTCCTTCAGGTCGCGTGATTCAAACCAATGGGCCGTCCAGGTTAAAGCCCGGGCCGGGCAATGCACGGATGAATTCAACTACTTCGGCACAGCCAGCACAACTCGGAGTCTGGCTGATCCACCCCAGGCCCCCGACAGCGGCTATGTGGCTCTTAGCTTCAACGGCTCCGGTAGTGCGTCTGCGTCCCGGACGCGCGACCCGGGTGTGAGCCAGGCCGCAGGTCAGGCCACGGGCCAGTTGTCCTGGGAGTTCCATGTGACAACTAACCTTTCCGAGCCCGTGGAGATCAGTTGGCCCGATCTCTCGCCTGCCCCCAAACAATTTGCTCTCTATCTTCAAGACTTGGAGACGAGCCGACGGGTTTACATGAATACCCAGTCCACCTATCGGATTCAGCCTCACGGCTCGGGAGCGCCGTATCGCTTCCGCATCTTTGCGGAGCTTCGGGGAGCGGATCGTCTACTGATTCAGGGATTGAACGTTCTTCCAGCGGGACGGTTGACTCGCAGCGGAAACATGGTCAGCTTCACGTTGACGCAGGAAGCCGTCGTTCAGGTTCGCATCCTGAGCGCCTCGGGCCGTGTCGTGAGTCAACTGCAGCTCCCGACAGCTCGTCGTGGGCTGAACAGCACGCAAGTGCCGCTGACGAACGGTCTCGGGTTTGTCTTGCCTCGCGGCTTCTACCTGTGTGAGGTAACGGCGACAACAACCGAGGGTCGGATTGTGAAAGCAGTCAAAGGCTTCAGCCTGAGGTAGAGTGCCTTTCTGGAACATGCGGAAACAAAAGTCCAGGGGCAACTCGAGGGTCGGAGCCGTGGGCACTAACCAGAAAGCCAACCCGGTCAACCAGGAGGCGGCTGTGGTCCGCAGTCCTTCGAGGTCGGTTGGTAACATAATTTCAGGAGGCAACCAGGATGCGTCATGGCAAAATCAAAGTAAACGTTCACTGGCTTGGAGGTATTCTACCGCTTATCGTTGGCGGACTCGCCCTCGTGGGAGTTCGTCCACTGGCCGCGGCGGCGACTTCGTTTGGTAACGAGGGTACCATACAGATTCTTGTTCTCCCAGTCCTCAATCAAACAAAGGTGGGAGGCGACGCCTTGGCAAAGGACGCAACGCGACTTTTCGTCTCCGAGCTTGCCAAGACACCAACCTTCTCGGTGATAGGTCCCGAATCGCTTGAGAAGCCGGAGGAGGCCAACGGACTGACTCAAGAGGGGTTGGTGGAAGTGGGGAAATCGGCCAAAGCAGACTGGGTGGCTCGTCTGAGACTTTCGTCAGAAACAGTGGGATCCGGCAGCCGCGCCTACAATGTCCTCGTCCTGTCCGGCGAGGCGACCTCGGTTGCCGACGGGTCAAGAGCCGCCCGCGTGTACGCCCGCGGAGCGAAATCCGATCTTTCCACCAAGCGGAAGTCCGTAGATGCCAGCCGGGTTCTGGGCGGGGCCATCAACGAGACCGCTCGACAGTTGTCCGGATTGCGAGGACTCCGGGGAGTCGTCGGTCTGAAGTCCCTCCGCGAAGGGCATGTGCAGACCTCACTCGGATCGCAGACGGGATTGCGGCCTGGCGCCGAAGTTGCCTTCTATGATTCGAACGGACAGGCCCTCGGGTACGGCGGAGTCGTGTCCGTCGACCGGGCTTCCTCATTAGTGCGAGTGAATGACCGGTTTAGCTACGCGTTAATCCAGATCAACACGCCTGTTCGGGCCATATACAACCCGCCTGCCTACGTTGCGGGGAGAACGGTCGCGGAGCAGGAGGACCGTGAGCGGAAGCGTGAGGAGATTCGTTTTGTATCTGCTGTCGCCCTTGCGCTTATCGGGATTGACATCTACCGAGACACTGGGAAGATTGCGGCGGCGGCGACCTCTCCCCCACCGCCACCCCCACCACCCCCGG
>JACQGJ010000475.1 GCA_016199605.1 Armatimonadota bacterium
CGAACACTCGACTCCTTGTCTGCGAGGCCCGCTTCGAGGAGGGCAACCTGATCCTGTGCTTTGATCGCTCCCAAAGTACGCAAGGACTCGCGACGAACCAGCACGTGGGGATCCTTTGCCAGAGCCGCCACGATATCGGCCCCTGCGTTGAGGGTACCCGCGCCAATGTCGGCAAGCGTTTGCATTCGCAATCGCCAGTCGGGGCTTGTCAACGTCTTGAGGCTGGTCGGCTCAAGTGTGACACGGTCGAGGCCGCACTTCGGCGCTACGAAGCCCAGGATGGTTACACCAGCTTCGGTGAAAGGCTTCCATATCTTGTCGAAAGGTCCGGTAGTCATGACCATGAGTTTGACTGCCCTGCCTTTGCACCCCTGCATGACCTTGGACAGCGTAACGTCGTTGCTGCCCCACACGCACAACTCATCCACGATGCCTTCTTCGGCCCATCGTTGCCAGTCCATGTAGATTCTTCCAGCGCCCGGCAGGTCCGCCGTAATCGCGCCCCATACCTGCGGGCCGTTGGGATTGTTGCGTTCCAGGGCGATGGACAGCTTCTTCCCTCTGGCGGATAAGGCGGAGTGCAACTCGCGGAGGAATTGCGTGACGTATTCGCCGCGGAGCCGATACCATGCTTCCTTGTTGAAAGGCTCGGTGCGAATATCCACACCATAGCGACGCTTGAACTCCCCGACGATGGGTTCGTTGTAGCCGAATTCGTCCGCATACCTCAGTCCAAAGTTCTCGATGTAGGTGTAGAGGGAGAGTCCGTCGTAACCATATTTCGTTACGTGGTGCAGCCAACGGGATATCAGAGCTTTTCGCGCCTCGGGATAGCAGAACTCGATTGGGCCGGGAGAGACGCGCTCGCCCCAGCGGTCCACCGGACACCACTCCGGATGCTGTAGTCGAAGGCGGTCCTCCCCCACGTAGGGAAAGATGCCAAGTCCTCCGACGTCGCCTTGAGCTGCGTGGTCGAAGAGACCGCTGAAAACGTAGATTTCCATCCCGTGCCGCCGGGCGGCGACTACCGCCAACTCGTTGGTCTTTACCTCGTCGTTCAGGTAGCGCAGCCAATCCATCCACCAGCCATAGGGCAGTGGGTTTTCCCTGCGGAACTGGCAGTACCGGAGCCAGATACGGTCCTGTTCTCCGCGCCAATACATTCTCTTGATGCCGTAGGTCTTGGAGAGATACTCAAACTGTGCCTCAACGGTTGCGGGGCTGTCGATTGGGAACCAGTCGCTCAGCCACTGGTTGTCTCCGACGCTCGAATAGGCATACAACGGTGGAATCTCCGTCTGAGCCCAGGTCGGAAACTGAACGATGACAGGCAGTATAACCAGCCACACCACATCCACGAACCTGAAAAATACCTTGTTACCGAAGGCTTTGCGCCCCGCCAATCCAGCACTCCAGAACTCCATCACTCCAAATTCCCCTTCCCCAAAATGCGGATTCACCGTCGAAAACCGGGAAACGCTGGTGCGAATCTCGCGTGGGTTTCGAGGGCGTCCTTCTCTTCACATAGCACAACCTTCTCGGCCAACTGCGGCACGTGCACCACCTGGTACGCGGCCCACGCTGCCCACTTGTCCTTCTTCTGCGTCCGAAGGGACTCGAGGGCTTCTTTGCCGGGGTCGCCAAAGGCCATGATCGCATTCCCCACAACGCGCCAACCCCAGTCCCCATCGGGTCTCTTGCAGCCATCGCCGTACTGGCGAAAGAGCCTCAGCAGAGCGTCCAGGGTCTGGCGAGACTGATCTGCTGACATTGCCGGCTTCATGTCTCCCAAGGTCTTTGCTGCCCAAAGCTGCACGGTGGGAGTTGGATCGCCGAGAGCTGTCAGCAGGGCTTCGATGGTCTCCGGCTCGCGATGGCCAGCAAGCCCGCTGATCGCGTAGTACCGGAGGCGGTAGTCCTTGTCATTTCGCAGGACGGACAGCAAGAGTTCTCGGGACTCGGCCAGTCCATTCCGTCCGATTGCTCGCACGCAGACCTCACGAATTGGCTGTGAGGGACTCCGCTTCCCCTCGACGAGAACCGGTAGAGCCCCTTCCTTCATCTCGGCAAGGGAGACGATGCACGCTTCCTTCATCTGAAACATGCTGTCCTTCTGCAGAGCCGACACAATTCGGCGCGGGGTCTCGGGGCCGTTCACTTTGGTGAGGGCGGTTGCCGCAGCGATTCGCACGGAGGACTCGCCATCCTTCAACCCGGCTTCCAGGATGGAAACCTGATCCTCTGCTTTGAGGGCTGCGAGAGTGCGCATGACCTCTCGGCGAACGAGAACATGAGGATCCCGAGCTGCAGAGGCAACGGTCATGTTGTCGGTCTTCAGCCTGCCCGCACCAATTTCGACGAGGGTCTGGACGCGCAGGCGCCAGTCCGGACTCTTGAGCGTCGCAAGGCTGGCAGCGTCCAGCGTGATGGGATCAATGCCATAGCCGGGAGCAGCCACAGTGCAGGGTGTGATCCCTGCCTCAACGAAAGGCTTCCATGACTCGTGAAAGGGCGAGCTTGAAAACTGCACCAGCTCAACCGGCTTGCCCTTGCACACCTCGATCATCTGATTGGCCAACGCGGACCCGCCTCCTCCGTGCCAGATGAAGAGCTCGTCAACGACGCCTTCTTTCGCCCATCTCTCCCAGTCCATGTAGACCATGCCTGCTCCGGGCATGTCTACCCCCGTGCCATACCAGCGTTGAGGGTAGTTGGGTTTGTCCGGGCGAATTGTGATCGACAGCTTCTTTCCCTTGGCCGCGAGGGCGGTATGCAACTCCTTGAGGAACTGGGTCAGGTATTCACCCCGGAGCTTGTACCACGCCTCCCTGTCGAACGGTTGAGATCGTATGTCAACCCCGTACCGGCGCTTGAACTCCTGCACGATCGGCTCGTTGAAACCGAATTCATCCAGGTACCTCACACCCATGTTCTCAACGTACGTGTAGAACGAAATGCCGTCGTAACCGTACTTCGTTACACTGTTTACATAGCGGGACACAAGCGCCTTGCGGGCACCGGCATAGCAGAACTCAATCGGGCCGGGTGCCACCCGTTCTCCCCAGCGATCTACGGGACACCACTCCGGGTGCTCCACCCGCAGCTTGTCCTCGCACTGATATGGAAACATCCCGCATCCACCTGCGTCACCTTGAGCCGAGTGCTCGAACAGACCATCGAAGATGTATATCTGCATTCCGCGACGATGTGCCGCCGCTATGGCCAGGTCGTCGGTCTTCACTCGTTCGGACAGGTAACGTTGCCATGACGTCCAGTAGTCATAGTACAAAGGGATTTCGGGACGGAACATGTATTGCTGAATCCACATCCGATCCTGCTCGCCACGCCAGTACATCCGCTTGACGGCATAGGTCTTTGACAGCCACTCGAATAGCGCCTCCACGGTTGCCGGACTATCAATTGGCGGCCAGTCGCTGACCCACTGGTTGTCCCCTACGCTGGCGTAGGCATACACTCGCTGCCGACCTGGTTGGGCGATGGCGGCGGGGCATAAGGTCACCACCATCGCGGCCGGCAGGATGGTATAGATCAGACGACAAGAAAGGATTGGTCTCATGGCTTCCTCCAGAGGATGTGCTCTTCTCCCGGCATCTGGGGAGAGGCGCTTAGGATCTCTTGCGTATAAGGATGGCGAAATGGTCGCTTGGCATTCTGACTTCTGCGCGCCACCGACCTCGTTCGCGTACTTGCTTCACTTGTGGATTCGTCACGCGGTTCCCCGCACCGTCGAAGACGTGGACTTCCACCGTCGCGCCATCCGGCCAGCCGTAGCGACCTGAACGGTTGGTGAGTATCCGCTCTTCGCCGATGACCATCCCCTCGCGTATCTCGATCGGAGTGATGGGATGCAGCAGGTGGAGGAAGGTTTGCCCTTTGGGTTCCTCGGACCA
>JACQGJ010000474.1 GCA_016199605.1 Armatimonadota bacterium
CGTGCCGTTCCTGCCGGGCGATACGTTTCGTTCCTACCGTGACAGGAACGGCACGGCGACCGTTCCCTACCCGTGGCTGCGAGGTTGGCGACATCAGAATAGAAAATGCACACTACACCTCCTTCCCCGAGAGAAGGTCGGAGTCCTCAAGTCACCGGCGCAAGCTGCACGTCCACGTTCTCCTCGTCTGCCACACGATTCAGCTCGTCACGCAACTCGGCGATGTGGACCTCCGCCGGGACTTCGATCACCATCTCGAAATGGAACAGGGGAGTGCCGCTGATGGGCGCATTGTAGGAGTGGGTGTCGAGGCCAGCAATGTTGATGCCTCTCTCGTGCATCTCATGGGAGAAGCGGTGCACGACGCCCGGGTGGTCCATCCCTGTGCCTGTCACCTGATAGGGGATGCGGTCAAGACCGGTCGTCCCGGGGGTGGGGGTTGTTGGCTTGGCCAGGATGAGCAGAGCCGATTTGCCCGCGAGGTCTTCAATCTCCTGCCGCACTCTCGCGATATTCGCCTGGTTTCCGCTCACAAGAACGATGGAGGCAAAGTCGCCTCCCAACACTGCCATCCGACTGTCCTCGAGGTTGCAGCCGCGTGCAAGGATAAACTCTGAGAACTCGTCCACGATTCCCGGGCGGTCATTACCCAGAGCCGAGATAACGAGGAACTCACGGTCTTCGTTGGGCATCAGTCGTACCTCACTCCCCTATGATTCTCTCGATCTCGTCTCCCACTCTCTCAGTCACGGTCTCCAGGCTGCCTGCCTGATACGGGCAGATCAACTCCTGGTAGTAGCCACGACCGTAGACTTCGCGCGGGCACAAGTACGCCAGCCAGCCGTTGGTTACCCCCATCACGACGATGGGAGTTTCAGGAAACCGAGCGCGTAGAGATTGCTGAAAGCACGAATACGGTTCTCCCTGAACGCCAACGAAGATGGCTTCTCCCAGTCGCCATATCCACGCTTTGAAGCCATGCGCGCTGGAGTCGGGGAAATCCTGCCATCGCCGGAAGGCTCGCGTTGCCAGCTCGAGATCCAGGCGCGCCTGCCGGACTTCCAGTTGGGGTGTCTCCGAAGGCAGCGATTCAAGCCGATCCTTCGCGTCCTGCATCGTCTGCCGCATCTCCGACACGGGCGGGTGAGGTTTTACAGGCAGCTCGATCGTGAGGACTTGGGCGCCCATTTTGGCGGTTCGGTGTCGCTCGGTCTCAACAAGTGGATGGTATCCCCAGTTCCCCAGATTCGCGCCGGACCGAACCACGCCCTCGTACCGCATCTCCACGTTGGCTGCAAGCAGTCCTTCCAGGGCGCTGGCCGCGGCATACCCCAACTGCCGACCGTTTCGGTCAGCATAATCGACGTCACCGTGGTAAGCGTCGCGAGGGTTCAAGTCGCCGGCAGCACCTTGCAGGAATACTGCGGGTACTCCAAACGCCTTCTCCAGCACCTCTCGAGTCGCACCCACGAAGTCGGGAGACAGCAGGCGGTTCTCCCATGCAAGGGTGGTTGGGTGGCAGGCGTAGTTGACAAAGGTCGCGAGACGTACGCCGGATCCATCCGTCACCGATCCGACCAGCACCGTGGTCTCTGCTTCGCCCGCCGGGTTGAATCCAGTCACGGTTTCGCCCAGGTCTTCATCGAAGTAGTCCCGGTTGACGGCCAGGTTGCAGTGACCCACCCCATAGGTGATCGTCGCCGGCGCTTGCGTCCGTATCGCTTCCCTGATGGCGTCGATACATTTCTCTGCAAGAGAATCGAGATAGGGCTGGATCAGAGAGGCGCCCGGAGTGTCTGGCGAGGTGTAGCTGGCGTTAGGCCCCGCATGGGTGTGGGACAGGGTGAGCGCCAACTGGGTTTCTTCGAGTCCGCATGCTTTGAGAAGCTTCCCCCGAAAGGCAGTGTCCACACTGGCTGTCATCCAACCGTAGTCGAGCGCAAGAAAGACCAAAGGAATCCCGTCTCCTGCGAGCGGACCGAAGGCCATCGCTGTTGCGGTAAAAGGTCGATGCACTCCTTCCGCGATATCGTGCAAACTCGCGCCCCAATTCCGGTAGTAGATGCCCACCGGGGGCGTCGTGTCTCGACGTGCGATGCCGAACACGCACCTTGTATGCGGATGTCGAAAAGACCTGGTTGCCATTATCCCTCCACTTTGTTCTTCAGGACTCCGACGGCCTCCACTGCGATCTCAATCCCATCGCCCGGTTGCAGCGTGAAATCGTCGGGCGGCACGATACCCGTTCCTGTCAGAAGAAAAGCCCCGTCGGGGAATGCATTGTCTCGCCACAGGAAGTCAACCAAGTCCTCGAAGGAACGTTTCATCTGATTGAGGGCGATGTCTCCCTGAAACACAACCGTCTCGGAGCGGCGAATCATCAATCGAATCTGCATCTCCAACGGGTGATCGACCGTTTCCGCGAGTCGAATCACCGGGCCAAGAGCGCAACTGCTGGAATACACCTTCGCCTGCGGCAGATAGAGCGGATTCTCGCCCTCGATGTCGCGGGAACTCATATCGTTGCCGATCGTGAAACCGACAAGCTCCCTTCGGGAGTTGAGCACCAGGGCCAACTCTGGCTCTGGCACGTTCCACTTGGAGTCTCCCCGGATTCGGACCGACGCGTTCGGACCGACGGTGCGGTGCGGTGTCGACTTGAAAAACAGCTCGGGCCGGTCAGCCACGTACACCTTGTCGTAGAAGCTACCCCCCGACTCGGACTCCTCCACCCGCGCATCCCGGCTGCGGAGATATGTCACTCCCGCGGCCCACACTTCCTGCCGGTCGATGGGCGGCAACAGATGAGGTGAATCTTCGTGGGGCTGGCGGTCAAGGGAATGATAGGAGTAGGGCGCGATGGAAATCCCGGAACGGATCAGCCTCGCCAGGGTTCCCACGCGATCGGGCAACTCGAGGAAGGCTGCAAGTGAGGCGAAACGCTCCTTGTCGAGGGCGGTGAGGTCGTAGACCGCGTCGCCTTCGACGAGGCCGACACGAGCGCCTGATTGTGGATCGAAGAACTTACAGACCCTCATGGTGTCCGGAGCACCGCCCTGTTAGAATTCGATCCCGATTTTCGCGGTGATTCGGCGCAGGACTTCCTCAACCCTTTCTACCCGCTCCAGATAGTCCATCTTCACGTTGACCATCGAAAGAGTTCCTTCGATTTTCCCCAGAACATGCCCCTGCTCGATGAAGCGATGCAACGTTTCTTGGTGGCGCGCATTGATCTCTGCCATGGCGGCCTCACGGAGTTCACGCATCTCACGCAGGACGCATTCGAATCGCTCATCGACCTTCTCGAACCGCGCATCGATCTTCTCGAACCTTTCGTCCACCTTCTCGAAGCGCGCACACATTTCGGAGCGAAGCAATTTGAGTTCCTCTCCTTGAGACGCGACCCTCTCCCCCAGGTGCTTGACCTCTCCCTGCAGGGCCTTGAACTCAGGCACCACCAAGTCCTGAATCACCTTCCGAAATCCCTCAACGATGTTCTCAGCCATAGTCTTCAACCCCCACGGCGCTATTGTACCAGACCGAATAACAGCAGGACAACTACCGAACTTCGTTCGGTATCCGAACTTCGTTCGGTATCCGAACTACCTTCGGTATCCGAACTACCTTCGGTATCCGAACTCCCTTCGGTATCCGAACTCCGTCCGATATCCGAACTTCCTTCGGTGTCCGAAGCTGGTTTGTCTCTTTACCTTCCTGCCGGATCAATGTAGACCGTCTTGATCTCCGTATAGAACTCCTTAGCCGATTGTCCCTGTTCCCGGGAATGAGAGCTTGAGGCTTTCATGCCACCGAAGGGCGCTTGTGGCTCGACGCCGGAGGTTTCCCCGTTGATCCGCACCAGACCGGCATCGATGCGGCGAGCAAATTCCATCGCTGCGTTGAGGTCACGAGTGAAAAGGCTGGCGCTCAGACCATAGCGGACGCCGTTGGCGATCTTAAGGGCATGATCGAGGTTGGCAGCGGAGGTAATGCACAGCACCGGGCCGAAGATCTCATCCTGCGAGATGATCATGTCCTCGTTCACGTTCCCAAACACAGTCGGCTCGACGTAGAAGCCTTGATCGAAGGGAGCGCCGGTCAGGGCTTTGCCTCCTGCGAGCAACAACGCGCCTTGCCCCTTGCCACGTTCGATGTAGGTGAGGACCCGCTGTTGTTGCTCTTGAGAAACCAGTGGACCGAGGTAGGCAGATTCATCCGTCGCCGGCCCCAGCTTCAGTTGTTTTACGCGGTCAACCACGCGCTCGGTGAATTCCTCGAGAATGTCATCGAGTACGATTGCCCGGCTCGTCGCCGTGCATTTCTGGCCGGCAGAGCGCATGGCTCCACTGACTGTCAACTCAACGGCTTGATCCATGTCGCAATCGGGCATGACGATCACCGGATTCTTCCCGCCCATCTCCAGTTGGAACTTGGCGCCTTTGTTAACCGCCCAGGTCGCTATCTCGCGACCGATCTCGTTGCTCCCGGTGAAGGAGACGCCCTTGATGAAGGGATTCTTCACCAATTCCTCCCCGGTCGAGGCGCCGGAGCCAGTGACCATGTTCAACACGCCCGGCGGCAGCCCACCGTCTTGCAGGGCCTTCACCACATTCAATCCTGTTAACGGGGCCAGGGAGGCGGGTTTGAAAACAACGGTGTTTCCGTACGCCAAAGCAGGAGCAATCTTCCAAAGGGGAATGGCTATCGGGAAATTCCACGGCGTGATGACGGCAACCGGGCCGAGGGGAACGCGACTTGTATACACCAGGCTCTTCGCGTTCACCGACGGGATCACATCTCCTTGCGGGTTCATCACCTCCGCGGCGTAGTACCGAAGGATCGTCACGCCCCGAGCGGTCTCCCCCCGCGCCTCCATCAAGGTCTTGCCTTCTTCGCGAGAGAGCGACCGGGCAACGTCCTCCAATCGTGACTCCAGAGCGTCGGCTGCCTTATAGAGGAAGCTACCTCGCTGCGGCCCGGACAATGCCGCCCATCCTGAAAACTCTTCAGCCGCAGCCTGCGCGGCGTGCTTGACATCTTCACGGCTCGACGCTTGGAACAAACCGACAACGTCATCCTTGTCTGCTGGGTTGATATCTTGAAAGGTCTGGGAAGTGGAGGCATTGACCCACTTCCCGTTCACATAATTCTGGTATGTTTCGAGCATTATCCAAACCCTCCTGAAGGTGGGTGAATCGCGACTGGTTGTCTCTTCTCATCTTATGGAACGGCGGCAGAGCCTCTGCCGAGTGCTTTGTCCTGTAGGTTGGTCGTCTCCGGGCATTGTACCGGAGGAACGATGCGTTGACAAGGCAACCCGTATCCAGTGATTACAGCAATCCGTGCTCCAAAGCCACGAGATGGCTCACCAACTCGTCGTGTATCCTGGTGAAGGGCAACTGCCTCAGCATGAGAGGCACTTGGTCCGCCGCATATCCACCACGTGCTGCGGTGTCCCGGTCGGTGGCATAGCCCAGGAGATCGTTGGTGATCCCCATCACAATGGGAATCGGTGACTGCGACTTGGACAGGAACTCCCGCTTGATTGCCTGGAACATTTCAAAGGGCGTTCCCAGCAATGCAATCGGCCCGAGCCGAAATCCCTGGAGTTCCGTCGGCGGCTCCAGGGACTGACCGGCTTCCTTCTTGCCAATGAGGTCCCGAAGGCTGGCTGCGAAGACAGCGGCCATGCGCACTTCGCCCTCTTCATCGGTAACGCCCTGTTTCCGGAACACCGCTTCCTTCTCCCTCAGCCAACCCCGTAGTTCCTCGATCGCGTAATCCTTGCGGCTGGGTCGCATTTCCACCAGCGAGCAGTTGACCGACTCGACCTCAAGGGGTTTTCCAGCATTGAGACCGTTCCGCACGCAGTTCGCGTACCGTGAGGCGATCACGTCCAAAGCCAGGAGCGATTCCGCTTCGGGTTTGTGAACGACGCAACTGTTCACATCTCCCTGCGCCCCTTGCAGGAACAGTCCGATAGACCCCGGGTTTTCCCGCTCCAGCAAGTTGGTCGCGACACCCGGGAAATCCCCGTGAATGTAGCGGGTCTGTGAGCAGCACACGACGGGATGACAACTGAAGGAACTGAAGAAGCCAATCAACTGATCGCCGGACTCGATCTTGACCACGTGGCAGGTCGTGTCGGTCAGTTCCGGTTTTGCGGGTCGCCATGTGTCTTGCAGGACCTCTTCCAGCGGGGGACCGTCCCGGTCGTATTCACGGTTCAGCGCGATGCCTTCACACGGAACTTCCGCATGGCTGAGGGTTGCCTCGGCCAAGCGGCCCACGGCGTCAACGCACGCCTGGGCGATTCGCCGCGGCAGAATCTCCACGTAAGGAAGATCGGTGTCACCCCAGCCCACCAGACGGCCTGTTGTCGGCCCGCTGTGAGTATGGGTGCAATGGACCATGATCGCCTCTTCCGGCAGCGCCGTCGCTTCCCGGACGAGTTGGCGGACCTGGTGCGTGATCTCAAGCGGCACCCCAATGATGTCGCAGCTTACCAGAACGAGGGTCTTCACGCCATCGCTCACTGCCATCGCCCTCGCCCAAAGCTTGTCCCGCACTCCAATCGAGTGACGGTTGATGAACGGACCAAAGCCGCAGAGCTCCACTCCAACGCGTGGGGTGATATCTGCCTTGGCAAAACCAGCTTTCACTGCACAACCTCCTCAATAGCTTGGAATTGTATCATAGCAAACCGTCCCGGGTTGCATCCCGCCATTGCGGGTGTCTTACGCATCCCACCAGACCTCCGTAGGATAAAGCTCCAGCTTTGTCGGGGTGGCAAAC
>JACQGJ010000482.1 GCA_016199605.1 Armatimonadota bacterium
CCACCCCCACCACCCCCGGCGCCATAGATGGTTCTACCGGATTAGGTTCGCGAGAGATTTGTTGTCCCGGGTCCCACTGGGCTTCATTCCGCGGAGTTTACAGAGAATCGAACACACGCGATCTCTGTGAACTCCGTGTCTCCGTGGCAAGAGAGTGTCTCTTCAGACTGTGACTCCTCCACATCGAATACCCACCACTATTCCGGTTTGCAGTCGGATCTGTGCTCCTGTTTCTCTGCACCGCCCCCTGATGGCGTGTGGCATGGGAACATCGCAGTGCGAAGATTGCCCCCCTGAGTCCTTCCTTCATCTACATTTTACGTCGGCGAAACACATCGGAAACCGAATCCCGATAGAATGCAGCCTCAGTCCACCAAGGAGGAGTGATCGGAGATGACAAGTTGCTCGCGTCCCTTTAGACGGGACATTGCGGCTGGATTGTGGGTTGCGGAGGTTCTTGTCGCTTCCGCGATGCCCTGTCTGGCCCAGGACTCCGGGAAGGTCGATACGGGCGACACGGCCTTTGTCTTGACGTGCGCGGCGCTCGTGATGTTGATGACTCCGGGACTTGCCCTCTTCTACGGAGGAATGGTGCGACGCAAGAACGTCCTGGGGACCATCATGCAGAGCTTCATCGCAGTGGCCCTGATTAGCGTCCAGTGGGTGTTGTGGGGGTACAGCCTCGCCTTTGGCCCCGACCACGGACACATTATCGGAGGTCTCGAATGGCTGGGACTCAAAGGTGTTGGGTTCGAGCCTCACGAATACGCTCCGACCATTCCTCACCAGGCTTTCATGATCTACCAGGCGATGTTCGCCATCATCACACCCGCTCTCATCTCCGGCGCTTTCGCCGAGAGAAAGAAGTTCTCAACCTACCTTGTGTTTATGTTGCTCTGGGCCACCCTCGTCTACGACGTGATTGCTCATTGGGTTTGGGGTACGGGTGGCTGGCTTCGCAACATGGGCGCCCTGGACTTCGCCGGAGGCACTGTTGTTCATATCAGCTCTGGTGTCTCCGCTCTGGTTGCGGCCTTGGTGATGGGGAGACGGAGAAATCTCGAGCATGATCCCCCCCTGCCCCACAATATGACCATGACCTTGCTGGGCACGGGGTTGCTCTGGTTTGGTTGGTTTGGCTTCAACGCAGGGAGTGCCCTTTCAGCCGGAGCGTTGAGTGTATCTGCTTTTGTGACAACCAACACGGCAGCGGCTGCGGCTGCGCTGACATGGTTGTTCGCCGAATGGAAGCTGCGCGGCCGCCCGACGGCTCTCGGCTTCGCCTCCGGCGCCGTGGCAGGCCTCGTGGGAATCACCCCGGCAGCCGGCTTCGTGACCCCGATGGCCGCTATCGCGATCGGCGCTTCCGTCGCGCTTGTCTGTTTCTTAGCCGTCTCCATGAAAGAGAAGCTGGGTTACGACGACTCCCTCGATGCCTTCGGCATCCACGGGATCGGAGGAACCTGGGGCGCTCTCGCAACCGGACTCTTCGCAACCACTGCCATCAACGCAGCCGGGAAGAACGGCCTTTTCTACGGGAACCCCAAGCAGGTGGCCATTCAACTCGTCGGGATTGCTGCCACGTGGGTGTATGCCGCGGCCATGACCTACTTACTTCTGAAGGTGCTGGACAAGGTGATGGGGTTGCGCGTCAGCGCCGAGCACGAGGAAGAGGGCCTGGACGTCAGCCAGCATGGTGAGAGCGGGTACATGCTTTGAGGAATCATCCATGGTCTCTCGGTCACCACTCCAGGTGAAAACGCCGCACCCGTTCGTCCAGGAGTTGCGAACTCTGTGAGTTCGAGGACTCCTGGACGGGCTATGAGGCGCGAGTTCGGCTCGCCCATCCCATCGGTGGAGAGGCAGTAGAACTGCCGATTCATAGTTGCGTCGAACGGCGGATACATGCTCTAGGGAGAATCGCCAGTAAATCCGGAATCCGTCCAACCACACCTTCGCGATCCCTGGGCCGAACCGGGGTACGCGTGATGCCGCGGTCTGAGTTGTAAGTGTGAGGAAACGCGTCGATGTTTCTTGGGCCAGTTCGTTCCCAAGGTCATCCCCGTTGGATCTCAATCCGCCAGTCCACGATGTCCAAGGCTTCGTATGTGGGGGGAGCGTCCCCCGCCTGCTCCCTGCCGGACGGGAACGGATAGGTCAGATTGTCGTAAACGGCATTGATGTTAATCGGAACCGTGAGGTAGGTGTTTCCTGTTGGTCCCAGGCCGTCGAAAATCTTGTCAACATTGATATTCGGGTCCCTGATGATCTCGTTCGTGGTGATGAAGTTGATGTCCAACCGCTCCACGCCTGAGGCGAAGTAGTTGTCCAGATTCAACGTCACGCTCAACTGGTTGGTGCCGCTCGGCACAGTGAAGCCAAAAGGCTGGTCGACAGGTGTTTCCGTGATGCTGTTGTCCGGATTAACCACATGAGAGAAGACCTGGTACTGTCTGAAATGGTACTGAACGAACGTTGAAAAGCTGCCAGTTCCCCATCCATTAGCGCCCGGTCGTCGAAGAGGCAAAGGGCCATCGGCGCTATTCCCGTTGTCATCAAGCGCGATGAAGTAATAGAAACTGTCGTTGACAGGGGCGTCCAACACCATACTCAGGATGAGTCGGTTCACTGCCGTGGATGGAAGAACTCCCCCTGGCGGCATCTTCGCGCAACCTGCCACGAGCACCGGTGCCGACAGGCACACCCCGACCGCGGGCCACCTGAGCCACCCCCTGGGTCGCCCCCGCTTAGTGGCAGAGACCTCCGTCCTGGTCATCTTTGCACCATCACTTCGTTGAGTTTACTCTCGCTCGTCATGCGGCGTCCACGATTTCGCACACAGCGCGGTGGAGCGACAGTCGGAAGGCGTCCATCGCCCGACCGTTTTCCCGTCCGTAATATACACGATTCGTTAGACAAGCGATGACCGCCTCGCGTTCGGGATCAATCCAGAGCGAGGTGCCCGTGAACCCCAAGTGGCCGAAGGCGCTCCGGCTCAAAGGATTGCTGGAAGCTTCGGGATCGGGAGACCAGAGCGCAAAGCCCAAGCCACGGCGCACCATTCCCTCCTGGGCCTGCAGGCTTGTCATCTCTGCCACCAACTCCGAGGACAGTAAGGGATCGCCTTGGCGTCGATACATGTCTCCGAAACAGGCAAGGTCCTCCGCAGAGCCAAAGAGTCCCGCGTGCCCGGCAACTCCGCCCAGACTCCACGCATTCTCGTCATGCACTTCTCCACGCATCCGCCGATTCCGGTGTGGAGAGAACTCTGTGGGCGCAGCGGATTCGGGAGATATCGGACCAAAGCCGACCGTTGTCAGCCCAAGCGGGTCTGTGACACACCGATGCACAATCTGGTCCAGCGGCTCGCCCACCAGCTTCTCCATGGCAAAGCCAAGCAGCATCAACCCCAGGTCGCTATACAAAACCCGAGTGCCGATGGGATAGGCGAGCTCTGAATTCACAACTGCTCTGCGTCTCTGCTCCCGGGACGGCATCTTCCATAGCGGACTCCACGCGGGCAGACCGGAATTGTGAGCCAGGAGGTTACGAAAGGTAACCTCTCCGACATCAACTGCTTCGCCGACCGGGGACGGTTCCGTTCCCCGGCTCGGTGACTCATCCAACGTGATGCGGCGTTCCCCGGAAAACGCCGGCACCACCTCGCTGACTCGTTGGTCAAGCCCAACGTCTCCCGTCTGCACCAGCGTCAGGAAAGCGGGTACGGTAAGGAGCTTCGATACGGACGCAAGGTCAAACCGCGTTTGTGGGTCAGTTGGACGATTTCCTGCCTCCGGCTCCACAAGTCCGTAAGCGCGTGAGTAGAGAACCCTCCCCGATCTTTGAAAGACAACCTGGCAAGAAGGGAAGGTCCTGCCCAAGTGCTCGTGGACACAATCGTCAATCCCGGAATAGTCCATGTCTCACCAATGCAGAATCACAAACAGGTTGAAGAGGACATAGGCAGTCCAATGCACGATGAACCCTGGAACGAACGACTTGAACCGCCAGGCAAGCGCTCCCAGGGCGACTCCGGCAAAGAAGGACCCAAGAATCTCTGGCCGGGGGTTTCCCCAATGGGAAAGACCAAAAGGAATGGCTTGCAGCACGACTGAAAACCACCCAAAGGACGGAGCCATCCCGAACAGCATGAATCCTCGGAAAAGGTATTCCCAACCCAGCATGTAAATACCGACGGTGACAATGAGAACGCAGAACCCCGCCACCGACTCTTTAGCGGGCTGGTAACGAGGGTAGAAAGACTGAAAGTCACGGCCTGGAGCGGCAAGCAGTAGCAGCGGCAACATGAACAACAGAAATCCTGCGATCCATTTCCACGCTCCTTTTGTCTCACCCAATCTCAGGCCGAACTCGCCGGGTCCTTCGTCAAAGAAGCACAGGACCATGGCAAGGGGGACGCAAAGCAGTGCGACAACGTTGACGGCGATCCACGTTCCCCACTCTCGGGGAACATCGATGGGGGCGTGCCAGAGACAGTAAAGAATCCCGCTGCTGCCTGACAGAACGATCACTGCCTGCAGGAAGCGAACATAGCGAGTAGTCGCGAACAATGGGGACTCCCCGTCAGAAGCCGTAGGATGCAAAAGGGACTCCCCACTCAATCGTGAGGAGTCCCTTTGGTTAGTCGTCGTATCCCCTCAAAGTGCCGTCGCTACGGAGTTTTGCCCTGGACGACATTCGAGGTCACCGTTCTGCCGTCGACAATCGCGACGACTTGATAATACAAGGGGCCGTTCGAGGGAGCAGGCACCCAGCCTTGGAATACCCCCGGTGCTCCTGATTGCGCATCGGTTTCGGCAAGCGGGCTGCTCGCAGGATCCGGGCCCTTGCCGAGGACCACATAGGTCTTGTCGACCGACCCGCCTCCTTTGATTTCCCACTTAACTTGGTAGTTCATCCCGGCGGACATGGCGGCCGGGGGAGACTCTATCCAAGAGACCAGTTGACTACCAGCGGCTTCCTGAGAATCACCCGCGCTGGCAACGCTCAGGGTGCCGCCAATGCTGGCAACGTACACATACTGTTGATTTCGTATGTTGTTTGTGGTCTCATCCGATTCCTTGACGTTCTGCTCCGCATCTACCTGGACCCAGCCCCGATAGATTTTGGCGGTAAGTTGTTTGAAACGGAAGGACAAAGTCACCGTCTCGGCCGGAGCCAGGGAGTTGATAAAGGTGAAAGCGTCTCCCGCTTGTTTGATAGTTGGAGTAGTCGAGCGTGACTTGTAGAAGTCCACCCAGAAACCGCCCGCAGACTGGCCTCCCTTGTTCTCGATAGTGACTTTCGCTTCAGCCGTCCGCCCGATTGTACTCGTCGGGGTAATGCTGAACGCGATCACAGCAAGATCCGGTTGAGCCGGAGCCGGCGGGGCTTTGACTTCGTAAGTAGTGAGGAGGACATCGCTATTGTCCTCGGCCGACTCATCACTCTCATCGACAACGTTATTGGGATCGATGAAACCTTTCACGTAGAAGGTCTTCCCTCTCATCGTCGGTGTGATTGTAACAGAGGTCGTGACCACGAATCCTGCGGTATCAATGACCGAAGGGAACTCGAGGTTTACAACTTGGACTGGGTTGGATTCCTGACCCGTAGGGGTGGAGTCGTTCGTCTGGTCGAAGGCGAGCAACACCGGCACGATGATCGTGTCTCCCGTGTTGTCGTCGCTCAAAGTCGCCCCATCGAATACTGCCGTAGCCTCAGCCGTCAAAGTCACGCTGATGGATTCTCCGATAATGACGGAGGTGGGTGCGACATCATCCAGGGTGAGAGTCAGATTGGCCTTGTTCTTCGCCGTGACTGTCGCCCCACCATCGAACACGTTGTTCGTTTCTCCGGTTATGGCAAGCGTAACGGACTCGGTTTCGAAGTCTTCCATATTCTCACCGAAGCCATCGGGAGGAAGGGGCCCGCCCGGGTCGTTGGGATCCACCCCACCGTCGATCCGACCGTAAACCGTGACTTCACCAGGTGTCCCGCGTCCACCCCAGGCGTCGGCGGGTATCGTCACTACAATCTCGGTAGTTCCGCCATTAGCGGCGAGGGGGGTAAACGCTATTGGGCCGACCAGAGTATTCAACGGATCAGCTCCATCGTTGTTTAGGGCGGCGTTCAGGTCGCCGAACAACTGCAGACTCGAATCAAGAGAGTCCGCATTTCCACGGTTTCGGACAAACACAGTGACGGATGTCTCACTGTTGTTGGCGTCTACCACGCTCTCTGCCGCAACGATATCATCGATCACGAGGTCCGGCCGGCCGCTGACATCGTACTCTTCGCCCGGAGACACATTGTCGTTCTCATCGGTCTCTGACAGCGCGCCAGGGTCGTCGGCGCCCGCGGGAGGATCGACAATGGCAAAGACCTGGAACCTGGTGCCGTTGAGGGGCACTTGGTCGATATTCCCCTCCAAGTCGATGAAAGTTTGTCCGGGATTGGCGGTATCCTTGAATCCGGCGACATCAATTGTGCCGGTAATCACAGAGTTGCCACTGCTCGTCGGCTTTTGCCCCGGCTCAACCATTGGCACGAGAGCCACGGTGAGTTGGTCGATGTTGCGAATTCCGTCCCCATCGGTGTCCAACAAGTCGTCAACCTGTTGGTTGAGTTTGTCCTGGTCGTCTGACAGTCCCACTCCTGAAGCATCAGACAGGGTCACCATGATGTGAGCAACCACTTTGTCCTCGCCTTCCGGGTCTCCTGTCTCATTGATGTGTACGAACGCGCCCGGTACTACACCATCCGTGGAAAGATCAATCAACTCGATCGAGTCGATTTCGCACGTCAGGTTGGGAACGGTCCTGACTCGGTAGATTGCAGAGACTGCGTTATCTTCCTCGTTGTACTCGGCAACACGCTCTGAGGTATCAACCACCAGCCAGGCCGTCAAGGTGGGGCCTTGCGAGGCGTTCCTGACGGCTTTGAAGGGATACACGCTGGCGTCGAAGGAAATGTCAAAAGATCGGGCCGCCTCGTCACTCTCCTGATCGATGGTGACAGTTCCGTAAATGCCCTCATTCGAGTCCTTTGGCACCGCCTTCACGGAAGGCCTCCCCGTTCTATCCTTCCAGAGGATTACACCAAGGGTTTGCGGATACGTCGTGAGCGGTCCGCCATCGTTCCGCACCCGAGCGCTCTGGAAAGTGATCGTTCCAGTTGAATCGAATACGCTGGACCCGAAGTCCAACTCGGGCACCAGGTTCGGCGGCGCGACGACCTTGTAGGGATTCGATCTCTTGAGATTCCTACCTGGGTCATCGCTGGGGTCCGTCTCGTCTACGACTTGATTTTGGTTAATACGGGCAAAAACCACGAACGTCGCAGATCGGCTAACAGTGCGAAGACTGGTGAACGGGAACGAATACTCCTTTACTTCACCGACTCCCAAGGTTCCGCCCTGCGGGGTGTCAACCGCATATCGGGTGAATCCGGAACTGTTCTGCGGCGCGGTTGCCGTATCGTTGTCATCGGGATAGATGATGATGTCCCAGTTTTCGTTGGAACTTGTGATCGGTTGGGCGCCTGCGTTCTTCACCCGGACCGTAGCGGTCGCGATCCGTCCTTGCGATACGACCGTTGGCGTGACCCTCACGTCCTCGATAATCAACTCGGGTTTGTTCGTGATGACAGAGTACGGAGAAAAGGCGACATTGTTACCCTCGTCGGCTTCCGTAACGACGCTCGTGGCATCCACGAAGACAGCCACCTGGAACTGGCCGACCCTGAGGTCCTTGCGCTTGACCGTGGCGGTGAAGCTCACCTCGTCGGTTCCACCCGGATTGCCGTCATTGGGTCCGAGGGTTTGCTTCACGGTTTCCGAGGCCAGAGCGCTCGTAGAAGGCAAAGCTGCTACATCACTGGCAGTCGCAGTGGGGGGGACGCTGTAGACGTTAATGACGAACCCACTCGACTTGGCGGGGATCTCAGCGCCTCCGAGATTGTAGATCGTGAAAGTGGCCTCAACCTGTCCCGAGGCCTGGATGGTAGTCTGGTCGAGAGAGTCAACGGTCACTCCGAGGTCCGGCTGACCGATGAAGGTCGGCGTGATGCTTCCCATGTTGGAAGTCAATGAGGTGTCAGTCTCTCTCAGGATGGCATCAGCCAGGGGGTTGACGATCACGTAGGTCGTCGGCTGGAACGATGCGCTCGTCGGAGAGGTCGGAGATTCGACCGGGTCGAACGTCACCTTGAGGGTGGTGCCGGGAGCCGGCGGCGCCGTGAACTTGCGCTGATCATTGCCGTTGTCATTGCTCGTTGGCAAGGAAGCCGCGGGTGCAGCCGTGCGGTGGGCGAAGAGGTCGACGGTCAGCAAGCCGTTGCCGGTTTCCGTCCCTATGTTCTCGATCACTGCCTGGTAGGTCACCGTGGTCGGATTGGCGGAAGTACTGATCACGTAAGGAGGCTTGTTCGGAGAGATGATCGAAACGAGCTTCACCCGGTAGTCGGGACCCGTGCCGACCTTATACGCATAGCCGGTGCCGACGCCACTGGCATCAAAAACCTGATTGGCCCCGTCCGTGTCGCCCTGGAGCCAGGCGTGAAAGGTTCCGGCTTTGGTAACTCGAAACTTGGCCACCAGGGTTCGCAGGTTTTGCGCATCCCGAATGAAGTAAGCCCGGTTCCCGTTCTGTTTTGCCACGGGAGTGCTCTTCAGATCCTGATAGAAATCCACCCAGAAATTGGTGGGGGTCCCGTCGGTTTGAACATTGATTTCTGCGGTGATGGTGCCGCCCTTCGGGACTACCGGCGTTCCCACGATCGGGTCGATCACGTTGCCCTTGCTGTCTTTGAGGACCACGTCCAGGGTTGTGAAGGCCGCCCGTGCCTGTGGTGTGGCTGCAATCAGAAATGCGCCTACCACGAGGTGCAACTTCCACACGCAACGAATCTTAGAGTCTTGCCGCATTTTGAGGATTCCTCCTTACAGGATCAATAAATGACTTTCTAATGATTTTGCTCACCGGGGAACGCTCCAGAGATTTCCCCGTGATCCTAAGTTACGCGTCGTCTGCCCTGCCATCGTATGGCTTGCTCTCAGCAGGGCGAACTGGGACCTGCACTTTTGGACAACCATCGGACCGAATCCTCCCTGCGGTTCGATCTCAATCCGCGGGGCTCCCATAGGAATTCAGCCTGCCCGTCCTTTGACACTTGTGCGGCAGTATATAAAAATCCCGTGAGGATGTCAATGGTCGGCCACTTTTTTTTCGACGGACGAGCCACACCTTTATCGTGGAGGATTGCTTCGTTCCACTTCTGGTGCCATCTTTGTGATCGACGATCCTCACTTGACGACCAGTTTCACCGTCAGTTTGTTGTTATCCAGGTTGGTCTCTCCCGTGCCTTTCGAGACCTCGCCGGTCACAAAATACTGTCCACTCTCTCCGCCGGCCTCCACGCTCAGGCTTCCCGACGCGCGTTGACCGGGCTGCAAGGCGGGGATTCTGACTGGCGCGGCGATGGACTTTCCGTTCCACGTGAGGTTCAATGTCAGATCGTTCTGTGCCTTCGGTCCTGAGTTCGTAATGACGTAGCTGAACGTGACCGACCCGCCGCGTTCCACCGGATTGGGTGAGGCACCGAAGATCGCAAGAGCCACATCGATTTCTCCAGTTGTGTCACCGGAAGACCCGGGCTTGGAGGTGACGATAGCGCCGGCAATGACTGAGTCGACGGCGCCCCCCGTCACTGTAATCAAGGTGGTCTTTCCGGTCCCGGATCTCGTGTCACTGGACGGGGTCATCTCAACCGTGAGAAGGATGCTTTCCCCCGGGGTCAGCTCCGGTGTGATGTATCCTGCCTCACCCACCAACAGTTCAGTTAAGTCCAGACCTTCCTTCTTGTAAAGGACTTTCCAACCGGGCTCGGAAGATTCCTGCGCTCTAACCAGAAAAGCTCGGTTTGAGCTGCCATCATTTTCGATCTTGATCGCGAAGGCAGCCGATCCACCCGCGGGCACCATCTGCACGGAAATCTGTTCTCCGGTGGCCGTGTCCTGGTAAACGTTGTCCAGCCGATACTCCGAGTCGGGATCGAGGGCTTTCTTGATGAGGACGTCAGGCCGACCCGGCTCGGACGGCGGCTGATTGTCCACAACAACTACGCTCGCCGGAACTGCCGAGGCGACGGTCGCGGACCGGTCGCGCGAGCGAGTTGCGTTAACACTCGTTGACGCCTTGACGATGTCCTTCTTGGTTCCGTCGGTCGTAGAAGAGGCTGTGAGGATGACGTCTTTCGCAGCGCCGATGGTAAGCGTCGCACCGGCAGTCACTTCGACACGAAATTCACGGAAGCTTCCAATAGTCAGCGAAGAGATCGTATACCCGGAGGAGCTTGTCACGGAAGAAGTTATGTCAGTGCCACCCACCAGCGAGTTGAAGTACTTGACCACCCAACCCGATCCTCCGGCTGTGCCTTTCAAGCGCATGTTCTCAGTCACGTTGCCCGCGTTGAGCACCTTTGCGTTGTAGGTGGCTATTGTGCCAGCCGTGATCTGCTGCGTCTTCTTCTGTGTTTCGCCCGAACTGGTGTCATAGGAACCTTCTCCGGTATAGGTGGCTTCTCCCTGGTTCCTTATGCTCGCGTCCGGCTGTCTGGCAATCGTCAATTTCGTGGTCGCCATTACGGTGTCTTTCTTCGTCGCATCCGTGGACGGTGCAGCAGTGACCAGAATCGAGCGGGAACTGCCACCGGCCACCGTCACACCTGGCTGCACGAGGACATAGAACACCTGGTTCGCTCCCCCTGCCAGAGCGGCAGTCGTGTATCCACCCGCGCTCGTTACCTGAGACGTAATGTCCGTGTTGTCACTGAGCGTGTAAGTGAACGTCCAGCCGCTACTGCCGGCGGGACCTGTCAGGGTGAAGGTAGAGACCTGGTTGCCGTCGTTCTCCAGGTTCACGATGTAAGTTGCCGTGTTGCCATTCGTCGTGCTCTGGGATTTGGTCTGGCTTGATCCCGTCGTGTTGTAGACGTTGTTTCCAACATACGCCGCATCGCTGATTCCCCGGATCATCATGTCGGGTTTTGCCGGGGTAGGCACGAGGGTCGTGGTGTTGCTCACCGTATCAGTGTTGATCGTGCCCACGGTGTTCTGCGCCGTGATGTCCACCGTCAGCGTACTGTTGGGGCTCACGGTGGTGTCAGGCGTCACGTCCACATGGAACTCCTTGAGGCCCAGCTTAATCAGGTTCGCAACGGTGTAACCGCCTCCCGTAATCTGAGAGGTAATGTCCACTCCACCCGTGCGCGAGTTGAAGTACTTCACCGTCCATCCCGTTGTGCTGCCGGTGGTGCCTGTGGTGGCGTTCAGAACGAAGTTGGTGGTAACGTTCCCGATGTTCTGCAGCCTGAACTCGTAGGTTGCCTTCGTGCCCCCACTGACCGACTGTGCCCGCGCGGTGTCCGTGTAGGTCGACTCTTTGTAATTGCGGATTTTCAGGTCAGGAATCCTGGTGGTCGTGTTGGTCGTTTGTGCAGCAACGGCATCCACAATGGACGCATTGGAGGCGTCCTCATGCGCTGTGATGGTCACTGCTTTGGTTGAGCCGTCAGCGGCTGAGGGGGTTGGTGTCATGGTGATATTGATATAGTAACTCCCTCCCTTGGCCAGGCTCGAACTGGTCTTGCCTCCCGTGCTCAGGATCTGGGAGGTGATGTCCGAACTGCCCACGGTGTATTTCACCGTCCAGCCACTTGTCGCATCCTCTGCGGCCCTTAGAAGGAAGGTGCGTGTGGAATTGCCGTCGTTCTGCAACCGTACATTGTACGTGACCGCGGTTCCTGCGGCAGTCGTCTGCGTCGCCACCTGAGTCGTCGGGTTGGCGGTAGTTTCGTAAACGTTGTCCGTCAGATACGCAGAACTGGTGGATTTCTTCACCATCAGGTCGGGCTTCACAGTCGTGTTGACCGTCGTTGTGGCCCGTACGATGTCCTTCTTGGTGCCATCGGCCAGGGATACACCAGTTACCGTGAGCGACTGCTGCACTCCGCCGACAAGCGTGGAAGAAGGCGTGACCTCAACTCGGAAGTCTTTGGATTGGCCCCCTCCGAGGTTGGTGACGACCCATCCCCCGGTGCTGGTTACCTTGGTCGTGATATCAGTACCGCCTGAGGCAGCGTCGAAGTATTTCACCACCCAGCCGGTCGTCCCGGCGGTTCCGGTGATCTTGAAGCTGTCGGCCGCGTTCCCGTCATTCTGAATTCTCAGGGGGTAGGTTGCTTTCACGCCGGCGTCCACCGACTGTGACGACACCTGGCTGGTACTGGTCGTGGTGTCGTAGACGTCGTCACCGATGCCGTCCACGATCATGTCCGCCTGAGGAACGTTAAGTAGAACGGAGGCGATCACCGCGTCCATTTCCGAGTTGTCGTTCCCGGAGGTGACGGTCAGTTGCACCGTCTTCGTGTCCCCGGCCGCCACGCTGCTGTCAGGTGTCACTTCAAACCAAAGGTCGCGAGTGATTTTCGGTGCGAGGTCCGGCAGCGTGTAAGTTCCTGCCAGAACATCAGTCGTGATGTCTGCTCCACTTGGGTACTCGAAGTACTTCACCGACCATCCCGAGCCTCCGGGATCTCCGACTACCGTGTAGGTGTCAAGCATGTTGCCGTCGTTCTGCACACGAACCCGGAAGTCTTTCATGCCGTTGGCCAGGGTCATCGTGCTGATCGTCTCGTTCGCTCCGGTCGGGTCGTAAATGTCGTCGAACTGGTAGGTCGCATCCGTTTTCAAACGCATCATAGCGTCCGGCTGATTGATGGAATTGAGGAAGGCTTCGACCATGACGACATCGCTTAGAGCCGAGTCGGTGTTGGACTCAAGTGTGACCGGAATAGAAAGGCTGTCACCGCCTATGGTCGTGTTGAGCGGTGTTACCTCACACCGGATATCCCGGAACGCCCCTGGAGAGATCGCGGGAGACAACCATCCCACCGGAGTCTTGCTCGGGTCGGAACTGATGACCAACGAGTTGATGTTCGACCCCGAAGTCGGATTGGCCGGATTCCACGTATCGAAGAAGCTGATGGTCCATCCCGGAGCGGAGATGGTCTGGTCAACACGGACTAAGAACTGATCGTTCTTGTTTCCGTCATTCTCCAGGCGGATCACGAAGACCGCTTTCTGATTGTTGTCCAGCAACACCGGCGGGACAACCGTTTGTCCTGACCCAGTCTGGTTGTAGGTGTCGTTCCCCTGGAGCGAGGCGTCCGGTTGACTGCTGAGCTTAACGGAACCGTCCGGCTGAATGTTCGGCGGGACCGTCGCCACCGCTTTGGAGGTATCCCTCTTACTGATGTCCGTCGTGGACTCTGCGGTGAATACCATGCTTACCGTTGCGCTGGCCGGGATAGAAGCGCCGGGAGTCATCGTGATTGTGAGAGGATAAGTGGCCGTTATCCCAACGTTGGGTGTGACAAAGCCTGTCGGGGCCAACAAGCCACCGTTCAGTACGTCAGTCGCGCCGCTTCTAACGGTAATCGTCCATCCGGTAGGCAGCGAGGTCGGAGCGGCAGTGAGCTTGAACCTGTCCGTCACGTTGCCCATGTTCCGCAGGTTGAAGGTGTACGTAGCGGTATTTCTGTTCAGCACACTCTGCGTCACCGTCTGCGTCGCCGAAGGAGAGTTCTCAATAACACCCAGGCCGGTAAAGGCCGAGAGGGGAGCCGGCTGGAATACCTCGAAGTCGGGTTTGATAAGAGTCAGGACGTTAATTGTCGCGCGAGCGATGTCTACTCGCCCACCGGTCACCGAAGTGGTGGTGAAGTTGATGGTCCTGGTGGTGCCGCTCGCGGTTCCTACATCCGGAGTGACTTCGACGCGAACCGTCCGCGAGGCGCCCTGAGACAGGCTCACCGTTGTGAAGCCGGCTCCAGTCACCTGAGTGGTAATCTCGCTACCGATGGCATCGAAGTATTGCACCGTAAAGCCGCCGCCCGAACCGGCTGCATTGAGCCTCAGGAAGTCGTCGTTCTGACCATCGTTCTGCAAAACGAGATAGTAAGCGGCTTTTACTTGATTCTGCCTGTCGAGAGAGACGGTCTGCCCCACTCCGGTCAGATTGTAGATATTATTGCCCACGAAGGTGACGTTATCGTTGCTGATGTGCACGTCCGGCTTGGTGATGGGTCGGTTGGTTACTGCAACTCTCACAACGTCCATCTTGGTTCCGTCTCCGGAGGTCGCAGTAATGTCGGCATTCAGCACCTCCCCGATCGGAACCGTAGCGTCAGGCGTGATCTCCACTCTCAGGTCCTGTGACTGGGTCGCATTGAGCGGCCCAACGACAAAGCCGGTCCCGAGGACCGGGGCGGACCGGTCCGTTCCAGCGACTACTGCGTCGAAGTACCTGACCGTCCAGCCGCTCGGAGTGGAGGTCGGTATCGCCGTCACACGGGGGCTGTCGGGGTCGACGCCATCATTCTGGATTCGGAGGTACGCCGTTACCGTTACGCCCTGATCCGTATTGACAGGGAGCGTCTGTGACGCCGACACGGAGTTGGAGTAAAGGTTGTTGCCAAGGAACGGCCCTGCCGAGTTCAGGCTCAGTTGCGCGTCCGGCAAGGGGTTCGGTATCTTGGAGGTCGAGGCTTTGACCACGTCTACCTTGGTGTCGTTCGCCGTCGAAACTCCTCTTACGAGTACCGTGAAGGGTGTCCCGAAGTCCGGAGCCGAGGCTTGCGGTGTTACCTCAAGCCGGAAGATCTTGAAGGCTCCTGCCACCAGCGTCAGCGTCTGACCGGAGTCGGTCATCACAGCGGTTATGTCAACGTTCCCGTCGTCGAAATACTGAACGTCGAAATCTGCCGTTCCGGCAGTCCCTGTTACCTGAATGCTATCAGTGAACACGGCATCGTTCTGGACTTTCACGTAGTAAACGGCCGTGTCGCCCGGCTTCATGCTCTGGCTTTTGGTCTGGTTAGTTCCGGTTGCGTTGTAAACATTATTCCCGATGAAGCTCGTTGCCGTCGGGGAATCCGTGCTGTTCACGATCTGGCAGTCGGGCTGCACCTGTGGTGTCTGAACGATTCCGGTGGTCACGTTGCCACGACGGACATTGTTGTTCCCGTCAATAATCCACCCCGACTGGATTACATGGCCGTTGGTATCGGTTGCGTTGTTTACGGTGATCTGGTAATCATCACCGACAGTTTGCGGGTCGGTTGTCAGAGTCGCCGTGCGACTGGGCGAGTCGTACACAACGGACTTCGTCGCCATCCAGGGCAACTCGTCGGCGCCCACCGTACTTGGGCTGCGGAAGTCCCAGTTGGACAGATTCTCAATCCCCGTCGGACCGGTCCCCGGGGTCATGTCCCCGGAGAAGGTCACCTGGTAGATGTCCGGCGCGAGCGAGATGGAGGAAGAGATGATGGGTCCGCCGATCGTCATCACCGACGAGGTCAACGGGAACGCCGTCGAGCCAACGATCACACCATTGGGACTCACTCCGGCGTTCACGAAACTACTGTTCAGCAATTGCGTGCCCACGGTCACGCCAACAGTTGCCGTTTCAGGAACGTCGATGGTCACCAGCAAGGTGGCAGACTGGGAGTTGTCGATAATCAAGCCCAGGTTGTCGAAAGTGACGCTGCTCGGCCACCCGGAGGCCGTGGAGTCTCTCGCCGAAAGCACCGTCTCGTCGCCGCTGAACGTAGTGCTCCCGTCGTCGTTCTGCCACAGCGTAATCTCCGAGATATCGCCCGAGGCGGTACTGGTTCCCGCCTTATTCACCTTGAGGGACTGGAGGACGACCTGGTCGACAAGGTCGCTGACGTCGCTCGGATTCCTGATCGCCTGAATCACCAGACGCTGTGTTGCCACTCGCGTCGATCCAATCACGACGTTGGCAATGCCCGAGGGCGCGCTGTCCAACTTGACGAAACCGCGGATAATCGGGAGTGGGGAATCCAGGACCGTGACCGGCACTCCGCCCTGACTCTTGAAAAGCACCGTGTCCTGTTCCGCCTGGGAATACCCAATCTGGCTCACGTCGGCGGACTGAAGCGTCGCATCGTTCTGAAGGTGCGACCCCATTGTCCTCCCAACCGTCGCGGCCACGGCGCAGTCGTAGGCGACAATCAAATCTCGCGTGGTCCCCGCGGTAATATTGAAGGGATCAACCGCCAAAGTGGACGGATCGGCATCGATGGAGGCAACAACGGTAGTGCCGGAGAAATTGCCGTGACCGACAAGCAGGTCCCCGGTATCGATCGTCAGGTTCCTGTTCACATCCTCATAAATCCTGACGCCCCCGGTTGCAGGAGCCGAATTGTTAGCGATGTCCACACCGGCGATGGAAGTTCCTCTGAGGTCTACTCGCAGACTGTTGAGGGCAATAGACCCTTTCGCCGCAGCAAGGTTGAGGTCCTGGATGGGGATCAGGTGTCCCCGCGCAAGAGCCGTGTTATCCGCGTTCGGGTCAACGTCAGGGTCGGCATAGCTTGGCGCAATATCACGCCCGGTGACGACCAGTTGGTGACTGGCACGGGTGATGAAGGTGCCGCCCGTGTCGATGGGGAAGTTGGTCGGAGCGACATTATCATCCGGGTCGACCAGAGTGATGTAGGTGTTGTCGGCCATGTTGGCTGA
>JACQGJ010000483.1 GCA_016199605.1 Armatimonadota bacterium
ACCCGTGGCTGCGAGGTTGGCGACATCAGAATAGAAAATGCACACACCAGCGACCCCGTCATTCTGTAAAAGGGACCGCACCTTCGTTATGTCACGGACGGTCTGCCTGGATGTTCCAGAGAACCTCGGTTTACAACTCCACTACACGTTTACCGTCTGATGCGCGAATCAGGGCTTCGATGAGGGCCAGGGTCTTGAGGTTCTCGTGGCCTCCGAAGGAAGGCTCTTCACCCGTCTCAAGGTAGTTCCTGAATCCGTCGAGCAATTGTGTTTCGGCAGAGGGTGCGGGATCCAACGTCACAGCTTCGGTGTCGCTTTTTCCCGCTCGGTACACTACAAGCCCATCACCGACCTGGCGGAGACATCCTTCGGTACACTCGACACTCAACTCAGAGCCCCGGCCGTGTGAAACGAAGCTGCACAGATAAGTGCATACGGCGCCGTTCGCGAACTCGATCAGGGCGTGAGCGCCGCCTCCGTGATGGTACGGACTCCAGGCAGGATTGAAACTAATGCCGAAAACCCGCACAGGCTCCGAGTGAAAAATAGATCTCAGAGTGTCCAGATCATGAATGCCGCGTTCCCAGAGATAGGAGTGAGGAACGTTGCCCGAATGGTGTACGCCAGGCCGCCAGGAAAACTTCGTCATGATTCCCGATACGGCCGCTCCATGGACCCTCTCTCGCACCAGCCGTGCAAGTGTTGCGTGGAGGGCCCCGTGCCTGTCGTTCTGCGCCACGCACACCTTCACGTCTCGGTCATCGGCGGCTGCGATGATCTCTTGCGCCTCGGAGAGACTCAGCGTGAAGGGCTTCTCAACAAAGACGTGCTTTCCTGCCTGCACCGCGGTCATACATTGGCTGGCGTGAAGATGGGGGGGTGTTATCACGCAGACCACATCGGTCTCAACCGCTTCGAGCGCTTTCTCCAGAGTATAGAAGCATCGGTCAGGGCTGAGACCGGTTTTCTCTCTCGCTGCCGCCAGAGCTTCGTCGCGAATGTCCACCAACGCCACCGATTGGAAGTCCTCTCGCTGGGTAAAGGCATGCACCGGCCACACGCCTCTCCCGCCTACTCCTACATGAACCACTCGAATTGACATCCTCCAAACACCTCCGGGATTGTGATCTCACAACGGGCATGAACCTGTTCTGGGCCCGCTACACGTAGACATAGCGTTACGTCTGATATTCCTTGTTACCTCCAGGGAGAAGCCCCGAGAGATTGCGGAGAGCGCTCCAAACAGCAAGCGTCGCGAGCACGCTGTCGAGTGGAGGTTCCGCTGAAGTCGATGCCGCACACGCGTCGCCGTTGGGAGATGTGGTGCAGGCAGTTGCTGGGTTGGGTGCTCATGACCTCAGGTGCTGTACGATACAGCCTTCGTATCCCGCTTGTCAATCACAGGCAAGATCGCTGGAACGTTTTGAGGAGCCAGGTGTCTAATCGAACCAATCTCCTAATGAGGTGAAGCGATGGTTGAAGGGAAGGTCTTGTCGGCTGTCACTTCGGCGTTTCCACGGAGGGCGTCGAAGGCCGTGTTGCTGGTCGCCTTCCTCCTTTTCGGCACACACTTTACAGCCCGAAGAGCAGCGGCAGACGCCGCAGACGACCAGTTTACTTTTGCAGCCGGGCTTTACAACGAGAAGCTCTACGAGGAGGCGGCTGAGCAGTTCTCCAAATTCCTGAACGAGAACCCCAAGCACGCCAAAGCTGCGCAGGCTCTGTTCTCCCTGGCCCAGTGCCAGCAGTTGACTAAACAGGAAGACAAGGCCGCCCTGACCTACGAAAAGTTCGCGACGGCCAACCCCAATCATGACTTGGTGTCTCAGGCGCGGCTGCAGCAGGGAGAGTGCTATCTCAACCTGCAGCAGACCGACAAGGCCCGCCAATCCTTTTTGTCCGCCTCGAAATCTCCCGAGGAGAAGATTAAGGCTCCCGCTCTTTACTGGGTCGGGGAGTGTTACTACTCGCAGGAAGACTACCCGAACGCGCTGAAGTACTACCAGCAGGTTACCGCGTTTCCCAAAAGTGAGATGGCCCCTTACGCCTACTACTCCATCGGTCTCAGCCAAAACCAATCGGGGAACCCGTCCGCGGCCGCCCCGGCCTTTCAGAAAGTCCTGACCGATTACCCGGAATGCGACGTAGCCTCGGAATGTCACTATCGCTTTGCAGAGGCGCTGTACCAGCAGAAGAAGTATGAGGAGGCCCAGAAAGAGTACCAGGCTGTAGTGGAGAAGTATCCTGACGCCGCCTTCATCGGCGACGCTTGGGTGGGAAGAGGGTACTGCTCGTTCCAGCTCAAGGACTATCCCCAGGCTCAGTCCTCTTTCGAGAAGGCGCTGACGAAGCTACCGGCGGAAAGTCCTCTAAAATCCGAAGCGGTGCTGCGTGTGGGAGATTGCTTCTATAACCAGAAGCAGTTTGACAAAGCGACAGAGTGCTACGATCAGGTGGCGCAGGATCAGAAGAACACTCTCCGGGATCAGGCTCTGTATTGGAAAGGCAACTCCTACCGTGAGGCGAAGAATCTCGAGGCTGCTCTCAACGCGTACCGCGAGTTGATCCGCTCCTGCCCTCAAAGCTCTTTCCTCGCTCGCGCCCAGTTGCGTCTCGGCGACGTCCTCTACGAGCAGAAGAAATACACAGAAGCGATCGAGGCCTACCGCAAGGCTCAAGCGCTCAAGCCCTCCGAGGACTTGGCCAAACAAGCAGAAGAAGGGATCGACCTTGCGGTCTCCCAGCAAGCCTCGGCAGGCGGGGCGGAAGCCGAGAAGATGGCTGAGGAACTCAAGGGTGAGGCGGCTGCCCGGGCCTGGGTCCAGATAGGAACCAACTACTACCAGCAGAAGACCTATGACAAAGCGACGCAGATGTTCGAGAAGGCTCTCGCCAGTGCCCCCAAAGGCTCCGAGTCGGAAGAGCGAGGTCTCTATGGACTTGCCCTCGCGCTGCTTGAGAAGAAGGATATACCACAGGCAATCGCCAACTACCGAAAGCAACTCGCCGCACAGCCCGACGGTAAATTGGCGCTGAACGCCCGGGTGGATCTCGCGTGGGCTTTGCTGGCGAATAATCAGCCCGATCAGGTCGACGCGGTGGTCCAACTCCTGGCCGCCAATCCTCCTGCCGACAAATCCCTGGCTGCCAGCGCGCTCCAAGCCTCGGCGGAGGCAGCCTTACGACAGGGGAAAGCGGACCGCGCTGAAGAACTGTTTGGCAGCCTCGCAGCGAAATACCCCGACAATGCTGAAGCATTGATGGCGGCCCTTTATGGTCAAGGCTCTGCACTTGTGGAGCAGAAGAAGTATGCTCAAGCCAGCGACACACTGAAACAGTTACTCGACCGCAACCCGCCGACGGACCTTGCCGAACATGCCTGGCTGCGATACGGGATTGCCCTGTCCAAGCATGACAAGAAAGAGGAGGCGCTCCAAGCTTTACAAAAAGTCATCAACGACTTTCCTTCGGGAGGTTCGACAGATCGAGCGTGGTACGAAACCGGGTGGGTCCACCTCGACCTGAAAAAGGACGACGAGGCTCTGAAGGACTTCCAGGCGCTGGCAGAGAAATATCCGAAAAGCCCGTTTGCTGCAGAAGCGTTATTTCACATCGGGGACTATTATTTCGAAAAGAAAGATTTTGCGAAAGCCACGGAAAGTTATAGAATAGTGACCACACGGTATGCCGAGTCGGATCTGAGCGACAAAGCTTTCTACAAGCTCGGGTCGGGGCTATATCAGCAAAAGGACTTCGCGGGTGCCGCACAAGCGTTCCAGCAGGTCGTGACGAAGTTCACGCAGAGCGATGTTGCTCCTGAATCGCAATACTGGCTGGGAGATTCCCTGGAGCGTGCCGGCAAGTGGGACGAAGCCAATTCGGCTTACACCACGTTCACTCAGAAGTATGCCACGGATCCTCTGGCGCCAAAAGCCTGGCTGGGACTGGGGCGTGTCAACCTCATGCAGCAGAAACATGAGGCTGCTCGGACAGCTCTACAGAAGATCGACCCCAAAGCGGACGGCGCGATCCTCTCGGAAACGACCAAACTGCTGGGAGACGCCGCCTTTGGCCAAAAGGAATACAAAGGCGCGCTGGAGAACTATCTGAAGGTGACAATTCTTTACGGCGATTCGCCTTTCATGGCGGAGGCCCTTTACCAGATCGGCCAGAGCCAGGAGCAATTGGGAAACAAAGACAAAGCGAAGGAAGCTTATCAGAAGGTCGTCGGCCAATTCAGTGACAGTCCGTTTGCCGCAAAGGCCAAAGAACGGATGCAACGTTTGTGACCCGGATCCTTCGGGGCCGGCGCATCGCAGGGGGAGTGAATCTATGGCATTAGATATTGCACTACAAGTGGGCATCTATCTCACAATCACATGTTTGGCTGCGGCCTCGGTGGTTTCAGTGGCCATCATTATCGAGCGCTCCAAGACCTTGAAGAAGGTCCGGGCGGAAACCGAATTGGTGCTCCCGTCATTGCGGGAATCGCTTGAGAAGCGGCAGGTCGAGCAAGTGCGGGGCATGGTTTCGATGAGCATCGCACCCATAGCTGCTTTGGTAAAGTCGGGCATGGAGTGTGTCAACGGATACTCGGAATTCCGGAAGGACACCGTCGCGAAAGAGCTGGCACTGCAACAACAGCGGCTTTCTGCCCGGTTGGGTATTCTGGCGACCATCGCCAGCAACTCGGTCTACGTTGGTCTGTTCGGGACTGTGTGTGGGATCATGAAGGCCTTCCGGGTCATCGCTCAGCACCAGGGCATGAGTTCCAGCATTGTTGCGAACGGGATTGCTGAGGCGCTGATTACGACGGCGTTAGGCCTGTTCGTTGCAATCCCTGCCGGTATTGCGTACAACCATTTCGTCGGCAAGGTCAACTACTTCGTCGTCGACCTCGACCGGCAGATGGCGGATTTCGAGCCATTGATAGTGGAAGAACGGAAAGAAACTGCGGAAACGAGAGAGGTCAGCCCGTAAGGGTCCCTCCCCTTGAGGTGGTGTAAGAATGCATGGTCATCAGCGTCAGCCGGGTCAGCCTATAGCAGAGATGAATGTGGTCCCGCTTGTGGATATTTCGCTTGTTTTGTTGATCATCTTCATGGTGACAACCGCTTTTGTCAAAGAAGCGGGGCTTAACATGCAGTTGCCAAAGGCGCAGGCCACGGAAGCGGAGCCTGAGAAAAGTCAGGACATCAACATCGCTATCGATAAGAAGTCGAAGACTTACCTCGATGGGAAACCCACCACGATGGAGCACCTCGTCAAAGTATTGCAGAACCGTGCCCGCAAAAAAGACAGTACACGAGTCATCATCAAGGCGGACCGTGCCATCGCCTACGATCGTTTTGTGAATGTACTCGATGCCGTGAAAGTGGCCGGACTGTATCGCATCGCCATAGCAACTGAGCCAAAGCCGGCGGATACCGGCGGATCTCTCCAGGAGGTGGCCTCTCATGCAAAGAGCGCGCCCGGACGCTCTCACTGACCAACTGCTGAAGCGCTGTATCGCCCTGTCACTGGTGATACACGCTGTTTGTTTCGGGGCGGTGATCCCGCTTGCCCGCGCGCGCCAGAAAGCCTCGCATCCTCTGACGATCACCTTCATCGATGTGGCAACTCCCATCACCAAGGCTCTTACGAAACTCGAGGACGAAAAGACCTCGCTCCCCAAACCCGCACCGGAGATGAGGGTGGCTCGCGCTCCCCGGCAGCAGGTGACGCAACAGGCAAGACCTCAGACTCCCTCAGAACCTGTAGCAGCCCGACCTTCTACAAAGCAGTCGCCCGAGACAACGACCAAGGCACCGAACAAGCCTGAAGCTCCGCAGCCGACCCATCCTGAACAGAACAAGGTTCAGCCGCAAGCCGCCCCAAGGGAAATAGCGAAAATCGACACGCCTCGTGAGAGGTCATTGCCGCCGGGGCCGCTGGCTTTCTCACGTTGGGCGAAGCTTCCCGCAGATTCTTCCGTCAGCCCCCGTTCCACACAGGAAGCGCCTGGGGAGGGCGCCAAAGGAGCATCCTTGAAAGGGAAGGTCCTACCGACTGCTCCAGGACCTTTGCCCTTCGACCCGAACGATGCCGGTGGCGCCAAGACCACGCCCGGCGGTCGAGGCCTCGCTGACCAGACTCCTCTTCCACGTGGAGTGCCCATTGGCAAGAAGGAGGCCAACCTTCCCTACAATCCCAACCTTCTCGCGATGGGTGGAGGACGTTCCGGATTGGGGGACGCTGCCGCTCCGAGAGGAGGGCCCGTGGATCCTCTACACCGGAAACCGGAAACAGTATTCCTCGGCGGAGGCGGTGGTGGTGAGCATTTGCCGAAAGCGCTCCCGCGCATCGGCGGCGGAGGAGGCGCGCCGATGCTTCTGGCCTCTAACGCTCGCAGCGCAAGCGACCCCGTGCGCACAGGCAGATCAGGCCAAGGTCCCGGTGAAGGCGGAGGCATCGGCTACGGAATCGGAAGAGGCATTGGCTTCTCACGCGGCGACGGAATCGGCCTGACGGACGGCAAAGTGCCAGTCGGCGTCCTTCATCCCGGGATCGGCCGCGGTATCGGGCAAGGGAGAGGGGACGGCATCGGCATTGGTACCGCTTTGCGGTCCGGGCGAGGGGAATCAGGACCCGGCACTGGTGAAGGCTCCGGGTATGGCTATGGACGCGGCAATGGAATCGGCATGGGAAAGGGACAGGGAGGATCGAAGTTCCGACCGCGATTTCTGGGACTTCCGTTTGGGGAGCCAGGCGGAATGGTGGGCGGCAAGGGCAGAGGAGGCGGCGGAGCCGGAAGCGGCCCCGGAGGACCCGGCAACGGAGTGCGAGCCGTGGGACGCGGGAGAGGCAGCGGCGGCGGTGGCGAAGGGGGCACAGGCTTCGGTTCGGGTGGCGGTGTTGGTAGAGGAATAGGCGGCGGAGGTAACGGGAGCATCGGTAGCGGCCTTGGAGGCGGCCCCTCCGGCACGGGAGCCGGGAGTGGCGGCGGACGCCCCGGTGGCTTCGGTGAAAATCCAGGTGGTGGTGGCGGCGGGCGAGGCGTCGGATTGAGCAAAGCGAAACCTGCCTTCGGCGGTGGTGGTGGTGGTGGCGGCGGCGGCTTGGTCCTGACTCGCGGGTTCATTGGCGACGGACTGAACGCGGAATACTACGACGATCCCAAGAAAGACCCCGGCGACTATATCGTCCTCGACAAAAGGCCGGCCCCTGGACAACGGATCACGTGGCAAACCTTCAGCCACCTGAAAGTGAGACGGGTCGACAAGCAGATCAACTTCCACTGGAACACAAGCGAGCCCAATCCGGAGTTGGACCCGACATCTCCGGAAGCCGCCGAGTTCATCAAGAACAAAATGCACAAGCCGGCCCCGGGTGTCGGTCCCACCTACTTTAGTGTCCGCTGGACCGCCAAGTTCTACGTGCCCGAAGACGACACCTACACTTTCTACCTGGACGACCTCGACGATGGCGGACGCCTCTGGATCGATGGGAGGCTGGTGGTAGAATCCTGGAAGATCCAGAAGATCGAAAAGAGTAGCAGCCCCATTCATCTGGAGAAAGGCATTCACGATCTCAAGGTCGAGTATTGCCAGGGACCCGAGTGGCTGAATTCGATCGTCCTTTGCTGGAAAGCCAGGGACTTCCACAAGGAAGTCATCACGATGGCTGAAAAGGTCAGGAAAAAGTAGCCCATCGCCAGTCTCTTCAAGTGGTCCTTCTCTTCGGTCGACGGACCCGGCGGCCCTCTCTTGCCGCACGCCCCCACATCACATCGTCAGCACCATGATGCTTCAGGGAAGTAGTTACCTTTGGAATTGTCTTCTGTTCTGTCGCCTCTGAACTCCGAACAACGGGAAGCGGTCATGCACGGCAACGGCCCGTTGCTTATTTTTGCGGGAGCCGGAAGTGGAAAAACGCGCGTACTTACCCACCGCATCGCATACCTGATCCGCGAGCGCGGCGTGCAGCCCTGGCGAGTTCTCGCCGTCACCTTCACCAACAAGGC
>JACQGJ010000038.1 GCA_016199605.1 Armatimonadota bacterium
CCGTTGTGTCCCGCCCAGGGATCAGCCAGCAGGGCTTTGATCTTTGCGTTCTTTAACTGCGACCATGCGGCCAGAGTGCCGGCTTGCGAGGTGACCTGATCCTGCAACCCGAGGTTGAGCAGCACCGCGCCCTGAATTCGAGGAGCGAAGTTGGCGGCGTCGAAGTAGCGGACGACACCGCAACGCTCCTCGAGGAGCTTCGGATCGTTCAGAGGCTGCCCCTTGTCGTCAATCGGGTCGATCGGCGGCCAGAAGCTCGGGCCGAGGTTTCGCAGTTTCCATTCAAGCCCAAACAGACCGGGACTGCTGCAAACCGCCATCGTCACCTTTGGGTTAAGAGCCGCGGTGATGTAGGATAGACCTCCGCCCTGCGAGCCTCCGGTGACGAAGATACGAGACGGGTCGGTCTCCGGTCTCGCCGCGAGGATATCAATGGCGCGACTGCACGCGGCGAAGACGGCTCTGTAATAGTAGGTTTCCTTCTTCTCGATCCCCGACCGCCAGTAGTCCCAGTGTTTATATCCACCGGCGGGAGGCTCCACTTCCTGACCGGCGATTACCAGACTCATCCCCACGACCTCAGGGCCGCTTTGGGGCATGTAAGGTGGGTGGATGCCGCTCGGCGGCAAGGTCAGGTGAGCCGGGTATTTGCCTTCCTTTGTCGGGATAGAAAGCCAGGCGTGGAACTGGCGTCCGAGCAGACCATCGAAGCGCGCCTTGTAGAGTTTGTATCCCTGCTCTTCCTTGAAGAGCGTCAGTTGAACATTGGTCGGGATCTTCTCCTGCTCGGCCAGAGTGTCGTCCCAGAACTTGTCGAAGTCAGCCGGACGCTCGGGACGGTCCATGCTCTCGATGTCGTACGCGAACGGGAAGTTGCGCGTGGCGAGGACTTCCTTCCCCTGGGTCAGGTTGAGGGTCGCCTGGTAGAAACCAGGGGGATAGGGCTGCGTAAACTCGACCTGCGCGTTTCCCATCTTCCCCACTTCCACGGGGAGGGTCTTCCTGAGGACCTCCTTCTTCGTCAGGTAGTCATTGACGGTTAGCTCAACCTCTCCCTTCACCGTCAGGTTCGGGAATCGCATCTTCACCAACAGCCCGATCGCAGCCGGTCGTCCTCCTGGGAAGATGCGGTTGCCTTTGGTTGCGGTTGCAAGGGCCCGGGCGGCGTCGGCAACCGTTGGTCGGGCGTGAAGGACGATCCTCTTGGTGAGAACACCGTCTCCCCACGTGCGGGGCATCCAGATTTGATGGACCATCGGGTCGGTGTCCGGCTTCTCAAGCGCGTTCTTGGCGATGTAGTAGAACGCCCCCTCCGGCAGGGTCACATTCGCGCCCCTCGCGTCGAACAAGTGCGGTAACCCCTCACGCCAGAGGGTCTTCGGATAGAGGGTCTCTCCGGAATCATGTTCGAGCATGTCCGTGACGGCTGGGTTGACCGTGAGATACCAGATCGTGGGTTCGGCCGTGTGGGAGAAAGAAAGCTCGATAGCCTCGGGAAGGAACTTGTAGATCAGCTTGTGGTTTTCGGCAGTGGCAGTGATGGCATCGTTCGCTGTCTTCTCAACGGAAGTGAACTTGAAGACCTCCGCGGTCCATGCCTCGCCTTCTTTGATGGTGATGTAGCCGCCGCCAACCAGTCCCCTGAACCCGTCGAGAAGAAACTCGGTCCCGCCACTGACCAGGGAGTGGAGGTTGCCGTCGGCGCCGACGCTGGCAGTGTAGTTCTCTGCCTTGATGACGAAGTTGCCCTCGGGCTGTTTGGTGAGGGTAGCCGCAGACGCACGCGCCGCAGGCGCAAGCGACCCAGGAGCAAGCGTCCAACAACACACGAGCAGAGGCACGACCCTCAACATGATGTGACGGTGCATAGCAGTAACTCCTTTGTCTGGCTGTAGGGGAGGGGATTCCGTCCGCTATCTAACTCTGGGCGCCGTCGCTTTCTTGATGAGCGTCGCTGCCCGGGTCGCATCTTTCGAGGTCTCGAAGCCGAACAGGGCGGAGTACTTCTTCCCGACGACCTGAGCGACGAGGAAACCCATGTCGATCCCGGCCTCGGCGATGGCTTTCGCGATGGCGTAGCCAAGCCCTGGCTTGTTGTCCCCTTCTACCAGCAGGCACGTGATCGTTTCCGCGGGTTCCAGGCCGGCTCCTCGGGCTGCCTTCCTGGCCTTGGCGCCATCGACAGGATACACCTCGATCGCCGCGCTGTCTTTGTCGTCCGGGTAGCGGTATCCCATCACGACCTGCAGATCGGCCCCCGCAGCGGCCAGGGGTTCGAGGACACTGGCGAGGACTCCCGGCTTGTTCGGGATCTCACATCGCCAAAGGGTAACTTTCTTAACGGTGACTGCCATGGTGGATCACTTCCTTTGCTGGTATTGGAATGCCGATGTGCCGCGATAAACGCGGCGGGGATTTCGGATTGTTGCTCACACCGGTGTCAACCGGGGGCGAGGCGAGACACCGTCTCCTCCACGAGCATCCAGTAGCTTGCGGTGCCGAGGACTCCCGAAGGGGGGAGGGCGTTCACGTCACAACCGGCCACTTTCACGCACGCATCCCCGTACTTCCATTGCGGATCAATCACGAGGTCTGATTTCGGAACTGAGAACGGCTCCTTGAGCGCGGACCACACCCATACTCGGGTGATGGGCTTCTGTTTGATCGCCTCCACAAGCGGGAGCAGGTCAAACATGTCCCTCGTGACCTTGCCTTCGGCGTCCGTTGTGGGAGAGAAGTAGTAGCC
>JACQGJ010000488.1 GCA_016199605.1 Armatimonadota bacterium
CCTACAAATCGCAAACGTCCGTCCTACTGGCTCTTTTGCGAAAACCCGCGAACAGTGAAGTCCTTTCCCCAGGGGTTCACGGTCGCCATCCCGGAACGATCAATGAGGTCCCCAACTCGGTCGCGCCAGGAATACACCGCCGCAGGATCGCGCGAGTATTCGCTCATGCTCTTCACGAGCGACTCCTGCACGCGGGCAGCCTCCCTGGCTTCTGCCAGCCATTCTTTCTGCTTGGCGCTGAGGGACTCCCGCTTCGTCTCATACTTGCGGAGGATTTCGGAAAGAAGACAGAAGTAGGCGTAGTCTTCGAGACCGTCCCGGAAGTTCTCCAGCCGAATCGTCGGAACCGGCTTCCCTCCGGGACCGGAGCAGAACCAGGATCCGTCACCATGATAGACGGTCCAGCTTATCGGATTCCAGTCGGTGAAAGGGCCTTTGTCGATCGGCTTGTTGTCATTCCATATCGAGAGAGAGTAGTAGAGGAAGCCCTCAGGCTGGTACTTCGCGGTCATCACTCCCATCAGCAGGCGGCCTTCGATGGCCGCATATTCCACGAACATGTTAGCGAAAGGATTGTGGGGTCCGCAGCAGATGTACCACCAAACCTGCTTACCCGCGGCGCGGGCTTTGTTGGCCCTTTCAGAGTCGAAACTGGGCGTCAGCGGGCACCAGGCATCGATGGATTTGACAACCGACTCCAGTCCGAAGCTGTGGTCATAGCTGGTGGTCATCAACAGAACTTCCGGAAAGGCCTGCCTGAGACCTTGAGCGCACTTCTCAAGAATCGGGAACTGGTCCTGACCGCGCTCATCGAAGCCGTAGATGTAGGCATGGTCCAGGAGGCCGAGTTGCTTCGCCTGATCGTAGGCGATCTGCAGGCGGTCCACGGTCTGCTTCATCTGAGCATCAAAACCTTCGGTCGTCGCTCCCCCGTTGAAGACGTTTCCAAGGTTGAACGCGACCAGACGGCCCCTGTCGTGCAGATGCTTGATAATCTCGTAGTCCGGAGCTTCGTTGCGGTACAGGCTGTCATAGTTGATGTAGTAATCGGCCAGGAAGTCAGCATACTGGAACTTCATCTTCTGCCAGTTATCCTTGCCGCCCATCTGGTCGAACTGCTCGAAGAAGGTGATCGCCATCGGCAGTGGGCTGTGGTCGGGAAGTGTGAAAGAACGGACCCGAACCGTGAGGCTGAAGGTGGTCGGCTTGAGTCCCTCGGCAGACACCGTCAGCTTGCCTCGATAGATTCCCGGTTTCTGCTTTTTCGGAGCTCGAAGGCGAATCCAGAAAGCCTGCACATCGCCCTCGGCAATGTCCACAGGCCCGACGAAGTCGAGGATTGGATCGGGCCACCAGCCGACATAGGAAGCGTGATAGGGAGGTCGGTTCCTGGTCTGCACGTACCCGACGACGTCACAGTTGATGTTAGCGCGCCGGAACACAGCGCCCCGGCTTGTCTTCAGGTCGGTGACTGCCACCGACACTTTCCTCAGTTCCCTGTCCGCAGGCAGAATCGCGACCTGGAAGCTCTCCTTCTCATTGCGCGCCAGACTCAACTCCACGCCCTTGGTAGCTTGCAGGTTGAAGGGCGCGTCACGCGGCGGGATCTTCTCCATCGACGTCGCAAACCCGACCAGCAGCCCGTTGCCTGGCAAACCAGCGGCTGTGTACTCCTTATGGTAGCGCATCACTGCCAGACGCCGCTCAGTTCTGGGTCTGACCAATTCCAGCTCTTCACTGATCTCAGTCATTCGTGCGAGCGTCAGGTCCGACGACGAGAGGTCCTCCCTGGCGGTGGAGATCTTCTGCTCAATCAGAGTCATCTCGCGCTGCGCCCATCTTTGCAGCTTGGGTGTGTCGCATAGCTTGTCCATTGCTTGCCGACAGTCCGAGACGAACTGGTCGAGCGATCCGAAGTCCTCCAGCAACAGCCTCCCCACCTGCCGGGCAAACTCCGAGTCAGGTTCCGGCAAGACCTCGTCTTTCCTGAGCAACGTCACATTATCGAGGTAAAGACACAGGTCGGTCTGCGGTCGCTGGCTGAAGAAGTGGAGGAGGGAGATGTCACTCCGGTTGATACCTTCAGGAAACAACGACAAAGGAATGATGAAGCGCTTGAACCCACGAGACGCCAGATCAAAGCGGTAGGACAGACCGTCACGGAACGGCAGCTTGCCATCGGAGATGAACATCGAAAGGAAGTAGCGTTCGCGGTTGGGATTCGTGATGTCAATCACGAGTCGATCGTAAGGAGTCCAGCCCTTGATGGGCGATTTCGCTTCAACCGCCGGCCACTGTTCCATCCCCTCTTTCCACGCAGGCGAGGTGATAACCATGGACGACTCTCCCGCGGTGGCGAAACGAGGGGAGCGTTGCAGCTTATCCTGACCCTTTGAGCGGAGGGTCCATGCGGAGAGATCGGTGTCCTTCTCGAAATCAAAGACGATCCTCCCGGCATGGGCAGCCAGGGAACCGAGCAGCATGGAACTACACAACCAGAACAGAAGGTCTTTCATCGCATCTCCTCCGCGGTAACAATTCACCTGCCATGCCCCAACAACAAACCGTCAGGAAAGCAAAGAGCAATGCGGCCAACGACAAGTGACTCACTCCCTCCAACAGTTGCTTTGACCTATGGGATCAATCCACGTCTGTGGAGTTCTGACACAACCTTGCGATGGAGGTCCGCTCGATACCTCAGTCCCCTTTTCCCCGAGGTTTCCATTGCCGTCTGGATTGGTCCGTTCAGGTCCTCGAAGGTAACCCATCGAGCTTCCGAGATTTCACGGAGATCGAAGGGCTGGATTTCTCCCACCAGTCTCTTTGCGGTGAACACGTGACTGATCCAGTCTACACTGATTCCCAGACAGGAGAAGCGGACGTGGCATCGGTACACGTAGTCCTGCAGAGCGATCGTCAAACCGGTCTCTTCGTAGGCTTCTCGGGCCGCGCCTGCTTCGAGCGATTCGCCCGGCTCAAGCCCTCCGCTCGGCGCTCGGTAGACTCCCGGCGGATAGGAGTGTTTGGCGATTACCGCGACGCGGTCGCCCTCGATGATGTATACCGTCACGTCATGGGTCCGGTTCTTCCTCTTGCTGCGAAGAACCAGCTCGAAGTCCTCATCTTCCAGGTCGTAGGACAGGATCTCGACTGCCGGTGTACCGTAACAAGCCTCGATCGCTTCGAGATTTAGCACAATGAAGTCCGGGGGCGCCTCGTTCACCGCAGTCACCGGCTTTGCTTCCAACAGATGCCCTCACTTCCTGCCCTGATGATCCTTCAGGTTGTGGAACAGTATCACAGTTCCCCCCCAGTCGGCAACCGCGGACGGAGGGATTTCCTCCTTGACGCCACTGCGCGGCTACATTACCATGTCTGGGCAACCCTCGAACCTTGCTTCCCTGTCTACCTTCCGGGCAGCTTTGGTGCATGGGCTCTTTGAGGAAACGCCTCTCCAGGATCCATGCTCCAACAGGGATCGGTGAGAGGCCTGTGGAGGTTAATCCGACGATGAATAGAAGCTTCTCAAC
>JACQGJ010000484.1 GCA_016199605.1 Armatimonadota bacterium
CTTCAGCGTCCAGTAGCTCACACAGGTAGCTACACGATGGAGGCTACCCTCCTTTTCTCCCCTTTCCTGGCGCTCGGTAGTCAGGTGTGTGAGCTACCAGACGCTGAAGCGATCCGGCGTCTAATGCGGAGTAATTTACGAAAGGATGCACTAGTTCACGGTTCAGCGGCCGTGAGATGAGTGCCGTCGCAGAGGTCGGCTCACTACCTCTGAGGCGCTTTGTCTGCTGCTTCCCCCAATGGATAGCGCCAGATTTCATAGGCCTCTTCGGTGCATACGCTCACATACAGATTCCCATTCAGCGCCTCGGCGAAGTGAAGCCCCTCAAGCGCCTTGTGACGACTGAGGCAGTCAACCTCCGCTGCGCTCAACACCTTGCCTTCTCTTGATATAAGAAACTCAGTTCTCTTCCTTGGCCATTCGTCTGGCTTTTTTGCTGCGAACAGCGTTGCGAAAAACCGCCCCTGAAGGTCCGTGGGACCGACGCCAAGTTCGCACCCTTCCGAAACCACAATCTCGGGTTCCACGGTTACCGGTTGTTGCTCCGAGTGCGAGGTGTAGAACCGCCTAAACGTGAAGCGATACCGGCCTTGGGGGGTGCGTTCTGGGGAGGCATCGAGCGCGAAGAAGCTGGCGGCCCCAGTGGCAGGGTCGAAATGGGCATCCGCGAGGTCGTAATGACGCTGATAGCGGCCGTCGAAATCGAGCCCGATCAAGAAGTTTCTGGGATCATCCCCTCCGACCGATAACAGCAACGCCTGACGCCCAAGGATTGCCGACAGGCGAACCACGCTCCCCGGCCCAAAGAATGTTAGCGGGTTATCGCGGATGCGCAGAAACTTGTTGCTTCCGCGTTCACGCCAAAACAAGCCCTTCGCCGCGAGAAGAACCAAGTCTCCTTGTACGTTTACTCCCATGTCGAGCAGTGTCCCGCACTCTTGTCGGGTGGGGATTGGTTCCAACCATTTACCATCCCGATCCAACCGCACCACGCGGCCATTCCTCGTGTCATTCACGAAAACGTTGCCATTGGAGTCCACGCAGAACGTCTCCGGACCGAAAACCACAGGGACCTCCCTCACCTCGACCTTGATGTTTACTTCCCCCGGGCCAGCGCCCGGTTTGAACCTCGCAAGCAAGGACCCTTTCACTTCTTGGGGACCGCCGATTGCTTGCGAAAGGGCGCTAAGGAAGACGAGGCATGTCAGGATCGCGGCCAACTGAGGATCACCATGTGATTGTTTCATCTTCCATGCACCACCCATCGCCTGACTTGCCAGCATAACCTGGTTGCGGATCGCGGATCTTTGTCTGAGTACACTGGCCAGTGTTGGGCGCTTCTCGCGTCTTTATTTGGTTGTCGTTTGGGTCACCAGGGTTAGCTTTCCCGACATAGATCATGATATGCCCGTCGTGCCAGGCCACGTCGCCAATGCGAGGAGTGGCCACGTGAGTGAGAGAATTGTACTGACCGTTTGCAGGTCCGCAAGGAATTGTGATTCCCAGGTGTTTATAAACATGCGATACGTAACCTGAACAGTCGAAACACGCTGAGTGATGGCAGGCTCCCGGTGAACCGCCTCCGCATACGCCGCACTCACCACAATGATTGGGGCAGGTCACAGCAGTGTTATCCAAGACCACCCCCCATGTATGCACGGCTTGGTTATCGCATACGGTGGGGCTGCTTGGACACTCGGCGCCGCAGCCATTGGTGCCCGACTCGGGTCCGTTGCCGCCTAATTGATACGGATAGGCAAGCCAGAGCTCAGCCAGCTTGTAGATCTGCGTCCCTTTCTTTATGTGAATGCGCGGTTGCTCCGGCGCTATGAGGGTGCCACAATCACCCGTTGAACTCGCTCGCAGTTGCCACGGGAGGCCGTTTTCCGTGTGGTCCTTGGTCACGTCCCAGTTAAATAAGAACTTCCCGCCTCCGAGGGGTTTCATAGCCTGCGGACCACGCTTCTTCTGCCAGATACCGCTATCCTCTTTCTGCCAGAACGTCAGGTAGGCGTAGTTCTTCATCTCCCCCGGAGGAGCAGGTGTAATCTCACAACGGACAGGAATCCGAAAGCTCGCTGTGGTTTTATCTTTGTGTTTGGCCCCATCGACCATCTTGTGGGCTACATTGAAATCTCCCTCCGTCTTGTGCTGGTCGGTAGGAGTTGTGAGATGTAAACTGTAAGTCTGCTGGGCCTGCAGCCTTGGAGTGTAACAAGCAGTAGTGAGTGTCAGCGCAAAGGCTGCTAACCAGCCTCGCACATATCCTAGGTCTCCAGGACCAGGAGGACATGAAAAGCGTATTCGTTTCACAGAATCAACTCCTTTACATTTTGGTGCTGGCGATCGTATGCGTCAGCCCGCAGTTGTCATCTGCCGTATCACCCGTCTGCACAAATGGTATCGCCGCATTGCCCTGGGGATTTGCAGGGGCATGTGGAGAAATCGCAGTCACTGCAAGTCAACACGCAGTGCGTCGCGTCCCAACAAGCCCCAGGAGTCGCACACGGACAAGAGCCATATTGGCAATTCCAGCAAGCGCAAGGGAATGCTTGATCCGTGGATTCCCGAGTGTAACCTTTGCAGTAATAGACCCCACAAGCACAAGTGTCCTTCTTGCACCCATCGGTCCGGCATACTTTCGCGCCACCGCACGGCGGATTCCCGCAGAAGTCGTTGCAGTGCTTCACGCACTTGCAGTCCATACCGTCACACCCCTGAGTGTTGCAGTGGGCCATGGGCGTACAGCCGAAGTTGCACGGCTCCGCGCATTTTGTCCCCTGGCAGCCCTGCGTGGCACAGGGACGCTTCTGGCCGCTCATGCATGGCTTCATGCCGCCGTTTGGACAGAAGTTGGCATTACAGAAGCAGTCCGTCGTGTTCCCGCAACCTTGCGCACCGTTACAGGCGACGGCGCCATTGCACCGAGGGGGTGGCGGAGGATTGCTGTTGGGGCAACTGGCATTGCAGGGCATGCAGCCCCCTATCACGCACAGGCACCTTCCCGCATTGCAGGCGCAACCCATAGCAGGACAGTTCGGCAGCCCACACGTACAGCCCGGGGGAGGCGGTGGTGGTGGCTGCCCTCCTCCCGGGCAGTTCTGTTTACCGCACTGCCCCGCAGGCTGGCACTGACACGGGTTGCAGTTGCAGTTCTGCGCCGGCTGGTTGCACGGACACGGGAGGCCGCAACTGCCCTGAGCTCCAGTGCATGGCGGAGCCCCGCACCCACACGGGACGGCCAACGCCGGTGACTGGCTCACAAGTCCGGACGTCAACGCAGCGGCAAGGATGAGCACGGGCACAGTTCTAACCCACTTTATATTCATGACTTACACTCCTTTCGAGCAGAGGGCACAAGGCAAGAGGGATGGTGGAGAGCAAACAGGCAGGCGCGAGAGTGGACGAAGCGTCGGCGAGACGAACAAGGACACGAGGATACACGCGAAAGAGACGGATTCACGCGAAGCAATCCGCGGGAATCAGGAGAATCCACGCACATCTTGGTCCCCTGAATTCCTTCTTCGACGGAGGCGCGGCAGGAGAGCGAAGAGACGGAGCCGACGCACGCCGCCGCACGGGGCAAAGCCCCCGGCTCTTCCGTAAGCGAATGCTGCCTGGCACTGGCTACAGTGACATTGCAGGCCATCC
>JACQGJ010000005.1 GCA_016199605.1 Armatimonadota bacterium
GCCGAGTTGCTGGCTCAGCACGGGGCGACGGTTGTCTTGACGGCGCGCACCGAATCAGACCTCACGCAAGTTGCGGCAGAGATCCGAAAGGCCGGGGGACAGGCCCACGTCGTGGCGGGGGACATCACGAGCGAAGCGTTCGTTCAGAAGCTGTTCGCCACGATTCGTGAGGACTTCGGTCGGCTGGACATTCTTGTCAACAACGCAGGGATGGCTCCTTTCGCCCCAGTGGAGGAGTTGTCGGTGGAGCGATTCCGCGCCTGTCTCGAATTGAACGTGCTCGCGGTTTTCATGTGCATGCAGCAGGCTGTCCGACTCATGAAAGACACTGGAGGCGCCGGGAAGATCATCAACATCGGCTCGGTGCGATCCCACTGGACTGAAGGGGGGGATGGTGGCGCCTACAACGCCAGCAAGTATGGGCTGCTCGGTCTGACCGAGTCGGTGGCGCGCCAACTCCACGGGACCGGGCAAAACATCGCGGTGGGAATGGTATGTCCCGGCGTCGTGGACACGACTCTCACCAATCCGGAGCGCGAGCCGCGTTCCGAGTGGCTTGCGCCAGAGACAGTCGCCCAAGCAGTTCTCCACGCCGTGACGGCCCCCGCAGAGGTCAACGTCTTCGATATGACCTTGTTTCCCATGTTCCAAAAGCCCTGGTGATGAAAGGTAGACCATGCCCACACTCCCCAAAGTTGCTGTAAGCGGCGCAGCCGGCCATCTCGGTTCACACGTCGTCCCTCTGTTGGTCAAGGACAGCTTCGAGGTCCTCGGATTTGACATCGCTCCACCACCCTCCCCGCCGTCTGACTATCGTTTTCTCACCGTGGACCTGACCGATCCGGTTGCGCTCCGGGAGGCGCTTCAAGGTTCGGAGATCATTGTCCACTGCGCCTCGATTCACCCGTGGAAGTCGTACTCCGAGGCCCAGTACCTCGACGCAAACATCAAAGGGACCTGGAATCTCTATAGCGCGGCAGCCGAGTTGGGGATCGACCGGATTGTCTTGACCAGCAGCATCGTGGCCGGAGGTCTGGTGAACATCCCCGTCGAAGACTGGCCGGTCGAGGAGGACAGACAATACTCCATCACCGACCTCTACAGCTTCACCAAGCACGCCCAGGAGGACACGGCTCGCGTGTTCGCGGATCGGGGACAAATCAGAACGATCGCGCTACGCCCCCCGGCCTTCATGCCCAAACCTGAGCTTGAAACCGGATTCTGTCTCACGGGAGCCTTTGCTCTCGTGTCGGATATTGCCTCCGCCCATGCCGCGGCCACACGGGTGTTTGCGGGACTTCATCAGCCCGATAGGGACCTGCGTCCTTTCGAGCCGGTCTTCATCACAAACAAACTACCCTACACGAGAGAGGACGCGAGCCTGCGGGAAGCGGACGGCAACATGAGGCCGCTGGTTGGCAAGTATTGGCCGAAGGCCTACGACTGGTTGGTCGAGCGGGGATATCAGGGAGCGTGGCTGCCCACAGTGTTCGACCTTGAGAGAGCCGGTCATCTTTTGGGTTGGCAGCCCGCGTTCAACTTCGATCAGTGGTTCGCGCAAGTGACCGTCGAGAACTGAGAATTGTGATGAGGGCTGCTGTCGGAATCGCTTGCAGACCTTTCCGCATCGCGAACGAGGACTCCGCGAGAAGACCCCTCTGCCCGGAACCCGTCCCTGCTATCGGGACCACAGCCTCTTTCCAAGCATGAGGTTGTCATCGTTCTGTCACTTGACGTGACCGTCAGCGTAGATGACATTCAAGCCTCCACTGTGCCGGCCCGGAGCGGGAGGTAAGCCGTTCGCCGTCGTGATGTTCAGCGGCCCGAAGCAGTTAGTGGCGGCGGTAGTCTCTTTCACCCTACAGGCACAACCCATCAGGTCCACGATGGTTCTGTCTTCAGTTCAGGCGGTGTCCCCACAACCGCTGCCAGTCGATCTCAGCCTGGGATCCCGGAGCCGGGATCCCAAGAAGTCGGCTTGGGTTGACTGCTTTCACGTGACCGTCGCAAAAGGCGACGTTGATTGTCTCGCTATGGACATCGGTTGGCACTCGTCCATTGCCCAGATCAGTGCCGGCTCCCACTCCGTTGGGGTAGCAGCCGCGGCAGTAGACCAGGTATCCGGGGCGACTGTCGGTAAGCATCATGATCTCCGTAGGCAACCTGATGTCAGAAAGCGAGCGGCCTGGCGCGTTCCAACACATCGAGATATGTGGGTACGAAGGTCCCACAGCCATTTCCGTGGAGGGGCACAACAAGATCTGATCGTTCCGGACGTACGGCGCGGTTACCTGTTGCCAACTCTTTCGCCCATTGACGCAATCGTGGTCCCCGTAGCGGGGAAGGATCTCGTCATAGTCCTGCGCATACATCAGGAAAGACAAGGAGAGTTGTTTCAGATTGCTCTGGCAAGAGGCGGACCTCGCCTTCTCACTCGCCCGGGCGAAAACGGGGAACAAGATCGCCGCGAGGATTGCCATGATAGCAATCACAACCAGTAGTTCGATCAAGGTAAAGCCGGGCAAGCGGCGCTTTGGTTTCACAGTCAATCATCAGATCGCAAGCTAAGTCCGACCCTGCGGGTGAGCAGTTGAAGGTTCCGCATCATGTTTATACCCACTTTGCTGCTGCGCTAAACCTCCTTTTCCACTCTCGCCTGTCCTTTTTGGGCAATTGCTTGTGCGGAAAGGATTGTTGGTGCTTGACTCCTCGCCGTGAAATTGTTTATCATTCCGCATTGAGATACAGCGACGTTCCATGCGTATTGATCTACACGGTTGTGCGCGGACGGGGGGTCAGCAATGGCAGCGACACGTTTTGGCAAGTTTGAGCTGGTTCGGGAGTTGGGACGAGGTCCACTGGGAAAAGTTTACGCCGCCACGGACGGAGAGACCGGGCAACTGGTTGTGTTCCGGGGCTTCAGAAGGCCTGAAAAGGCGGATGACACTCATTGGGGTAAGGCAATCCAGCGATTTCATAGCGAGTTGTCACTGGCCAAGAACCTGGCCCATCCCAACATTGCCACGGTTTACGAGTTCGGTGAGATGCCTCCGCTTTATTACATTGTCACCGAGTATTTCGAGGGGAGGACACTGCGCCAACTGCTCGACTCTGAAAGCAAACCTACCGTGGAGCAGATCGTCTCCATCCTTCGGCAAGTTTGTCAGGTGATCGATTACGCAACCGGCCAGCGGATCAACCATGGTGACTTTACGCCATACAACGTTCTCGTTCTTCCCGACGGCACGGTGAAGGTCATTAACTACGGCCTCGCACATACGCGCAATCGTCTTGGGTCACCCTACCTGGCTCCAGAACAGTTGACCGGGGCGCCGGGCGACCACCGTTCGGATTTCTTCTCGCTGGGGAGTCTCACATACGAGATGCTTACCGGGGCGGCAGCATTCCGCGGTGAGACCGTGGAGCAGTTGTGCCGGAACATCATGGGGGCCCTGCCCGCTCCTATGATAAATGTTCCTCCCTACTTGCAGGGGATCGTCCAGAAGATGCTGGCGAAGGACCCAAGGAATCGGTATGCTTCAGGCAGCGCAATTCTGGCCGACCTGCGAGGCAAGCAGGTACCCGCTGGTTTCGAAGGAGAGGTCACTGAGGTCAAGACCGTTGACCTCCACGCACCGTGGGCGCAGAATCAGTATCAACCGGGTCCCTGTTTGGCGGAATATCGGCTGGACGAGGGAGATCTGGCAGAGGCCAGAGAGCGGATTCGCGTTCGTCGCTGGCGACTATTCCAGCTTGGAGAACGGATAACGCTCCGAATTGCAGTCGCGTTGGGACTCTTGTTCCTGGCGTCAACAACTTGGGACGTGCTGACCCAGTCCAAACAGGAAGTGGCGCTGACCGTCATGTCGCTGCACGGCTCTCCGCAGTTACGTCCCAAACGATTTGCCGTGTCCAACGCCTGGGTTCCGATAAGGCAAGAGGACTGGGTAAACGAGGGCGACATGATACGAACGAAGGCGGACTCGTCGGTGGTGCTGCGGACCCGGGACGGAACCCGGATCAAGATTGGTCCAAACACGAAGCTTGAGGTGCAAAGCATCCAATACAAGAGGAAATCCGCCTCCAAAGTGAGGGAGTTTACCTTGCACCAAGGCCAAATGTGGGCGAGAGTTCGGAGAATGCATGGCAAGGACAGTAACTTCTCGATAGCGGCCGCCGGGGGGGAGATTCGCGTCACGGGCACTGATATCGGCGTGACCACCCGAGGGAAGGGAGAGGCCAGCTTCTCAACCTTCGCGGGTTCGAGCGTGGTAGAAGCGCAAGGAGCCACCGGGGATCTCCCCGCGGGAAAGCAACTTCAAGTGGCAGGGGGTCAGATTACGGGTAACCCAATACCCATCTCCCCGGAGGACCTGAACGTCTTCAAAGCTCAAGAGGAGATCATGCAATCCGATCCGTTGTGGGCGTCGATCCGACAGTCGGTCGTCCACGCAGAGGAGAGCGTGTTGCTTCCTGTCATCGCAAAGGTCAGCAACCTGAAGGATCTGAAGCCAGGCGATGTCAATGCCAACTATTTCGGACAGCTCGGGGGTATGGCGAAAGCAATGACTGCGATGCGCGCCATCACGATCGCTCTCGAGGGGGACCCGGAATACCCGGACCAGATCGACCTGCAAACGTTGGCAGGTATCGGGCTCGAGCAGAAAGATGCCGACAGAATTCTCAAGCAGTTTGATGGGCACTGCCTGCTTTCCTACCAACGCCTCGGCAACAGTGGCTACGAGTTTACAGCCCGCGCCGACACCAAGAAGAAGGAGCTTCTCCGAGCCCGCAACGGTCAGGTCGAGGAAGTGGAGAGTAATGAAAGCTCCGACAACCCGTGATCTTGGGCCACGAGTCCTCATACCCAACGCAAAAGGAGACCTTTGTTAATGCAGTTCAATCAAACCAGAACAGCCCCAAACATATTCATGGCCTTCGGCCCGCGCAGCCTCCTGGCAAGCCTTGCCTTCACCGGATCCATCGCCGCGTGTGTCATAAGCTCAAGACTGTCCCCGGCCTGCGCAGCGGACTGGCCACAGTTCCGTGGACCGGCCCGCAACGGGATTTCAACTGAGAAGGGATGGTCTGCGCGTTGGCCCAAGCAGGGACCCAAAACTGTCTGGAAAGTGAACGTGGGTAAGGGGCATTCGTCTGTAGCAGTCAGCGGCGGACGAGTTTACACGATGGGCAATAGCGCCGATAAAGACACGTCCTTTTGCCTGGACGCCGCCACCGGGCGGACCGTGTGGAAGCAAAGCTACCGTTGCCCGGCGAAGGACTATCCCGGTCCTCGCTCAACACCCACGGTGAGCGGAGGGCGTGTCTACACCTTCAGCCGAGACGCGCAGCTTTACTGTCTAAACTCTGCCTCCGGGAAAGTCCTGTGGTCTCGGAACCTGATACGGGACCACAAAGTGCAACCCCCCACTTGGGGTTTTGCCAGTTCTCCGATCGTGGAAGGGAACCTGGCCATCGTGAACGCCGGCGCCTCGGGCGTCGCTGTGGACAAAGCAACCGGGAAAACCGTATGGCAAAGCGGGACCAAGATGGGGGGATACGCGACACCCGTTGCTTTCAACGCGGCGGGGAAGAGGTGTGTGGCTATCTTCAGCTCCGACGCCCTTGTGGGTGTGGAGGCGAAATCCGGGAAGCAGTTGTGGAGCTACCCCTGGAAGACGAGCAGCGGCGTCAACGCTGCCGATCCACTTGTTGCGGGAGATCAGATCTTCATCGCCTCCGGCTACGGGAAAGGTGGCGCTCTCGTGAAACTAACCACAGGCAAGGCGACCGCAGTCTGGCAGAACCGGAGCATGAAGAGCCACTTCAGCAGCCCGTTGCTTGTGAAGGGATATCTCTTCGGTAACGATGATGGAACGCTCAGGTGTCTGGATTTCAAAACTGGGGCTGTGAAATGGAGCAAGGGAGGACTTGGCAAAGGGGGCCTCATGGCGGCGGACGGCAAACTGATCGTCCTGTCGGAACATGGTCTCCTGTCCATCGCCCAGGCGACAGCGGCGGGATACAAAGAACTTGCTGCCTCCCAGGTGCTGGGGGGAACCTGTTGGACGGCTCCGGTCCTCTCTGGCGGCAGGATCTACTGCCGCAACCAGGAGGGAGACCTCGTGTGCCTGAACGTGAAAAGTTGAGAAGGGATTTGAAAGGAGCTTACAGAGGATGAGCCTGATAACCAGAAGGACCCGAGGTATCCTACTGTGTCTGATTCTTGCCGCAGTTGCGCGACAGACTTTCGCTGTGTCGAAGTTCGGTCGGACCGGACCGACGGACTGGCCGCAATACCGCGGGAAAAACCGAGACGGGATCTCAACCGAGAAGAGCTGGTTGGGGCAGTGGCCAGGCGAAGGCCCTAAAACTCTTTGGAAGGCTTCGGTAGGCGTCGGGTTCTCCGCCGTTTCAGTCAGCAACGGACGCGCCATCACGATGGGGAACACTCAGGACGTTGATACAGTCTATTGCTTCGACGCGTTGACGGGTCGTGAGCTTTGGAGGCATTCCTATCCCTGCCTCAATCGACCCAATCTCTACGAGGGGGGTCCCAACTCGACTCCTACCGTTTCCGATGTTCACGTTTATGCCTTGAGTCGGACCGGCCAACTCTTCTGTCTGGAGGCAGCCTCGGGCAAGCCGGTATGGAAGAAGGACCTGCAAGCCGACTTTGCAGCGCCCATGCCGGACTGGGGTTTTACCTGCTCCCCGCTCGTGGTGGGGAACATGCTCGTGGTGGAAGTTGGCGCTCAGGGGGCCTCGGTCGTTGCCTTCAAGAAAGCAACGGGTGAAGTCCTCTGGAAGTCCGGTAACGATCGTGTGGCGTATTCCTCACCGGTGGCCTTCAAACTGGGTGACGATGCCTGCCTTGCTTGTTTCATGGCGCCAGGTCTGGTCGTCCTCAAAAGTGCCGACGGCAGCGAAGTGTGCCGTCACCTTTGGAAGACCTCCTATGACGTCAACGCTGCCACGCCGATCATCACCGGAGACAGGATCTTCCTCTCCTCCGGCTA
>JACQGJ010000491.1 GCA_016199605.1 Armatimonadota bacterium
GGCAAACGATTGCCATGCCGCTCCGTTGTCTGTCTGAGCGCCTTGGAGGGCGGCCCCGCCCTCCTGCTGCCATGACTGAAAGGTTTGCCCGACCGTTTGAGCCCAGGTGTTGTAGGCCGCGCCGATCGCCTGTGCGTGTTGCTGGTGCGCCGTACCGGCAGCTTGAATGTAAACCTGACGGCTGGCAGGATCGTGCAGTGAGTTGCGGTACACCTCGCCTGCTATCCAGAGCGTTGCCGCCCGCTCATGCGAGGTATGAACGAGATTCAGCCGTCGCTCCTCCCCCGCGGTCTCCCAACCCAGCCGCGCTTTGTGCTCACTCAAGGAGGTTTCTCTGTCGAACTGCGCACACACACTCATCACCCGATGCTGCCATGCTTTTGTCGGATCGGGGCCGACCCCGGCAGGCGGCTGCGCTAACAGCCTGAACCCCGTTGTCGCCAAGACTCCAACCACAACACCCATTCCCAGCCAGGTCCATCTTTTCGGTTTCATCCTTCGCTCCTTTCAAAATCCTTGATGCTCCTCGGGGCGTGTCTGCGTTTGGTGCATGCGACCGCGGTCCCCTGTCACCTGAGCGGTCACTCGAACCTCCACACAGTGATAGGCCCCCACCGCGAGGCGCCTTTCTTGCCCTCAGGCTCCACGTCACACCACAGCATCCGTGTTGAGTGCAGTTCGTCCATGGGCACCATTCCCGTGTCCCAGAAGGGCAGTTGCAGGACGCTCTCGCCAGCCTGTCGGACCGTAATCCGAAGGGATTTGCGCGTGATCGACGCGCGCACGTGATAGGTTGAAGAGAGCTCGATGGTTGGGCTGAGGGCCCGTAGTCTCCATCCGGCGCTGCCGTCAACCCAGCCGTTACCGAGGTCTGTCGCCGACCTCGTAAAAACACCGAATCGGTCCGTCGGCCCGTAGAAGGCAAAACGATACGACACGTCGTCTCCGCCTTCTGTTGCGGAGGTGAAGAGCTGGCTGTCCACGCCCATCTCCAGAGGCGTCAAGTCAAACTCGACCACGAGAGGCCGCTCCTCCTCCAGGCTAAACTCTTCCCGGCTCACGATTCCGCAATAATGCCCCCAGCCGCCGGGAGCGCGTGTTTCGAGTTGACCGTTTGCCACCTGCGGGGAGCCAAGAGTCTTCCACCTCACCGGATCCAGAGACTGGAATCGCTCCTCCAGCAGCACCTTCCCACCGTTTTCCGGAGACATGGCCATGCCGGACTTTGCGAGTTCCGAAACGTGCGCTTCGATAGTGACCAAGTCCCGAAGAAGGGCCGCAAAACCGCAGGGGTCACCCACCGAGTAGAGAGGGGAGGTCCGGCGCAAGATGCGCTCCATCCGCTTTCGGTGGAACTTCCACCGCCTCGCTTCGGTGGTCATTTCCCTTCGAGCGCGATCCGCAGGCCAACTTGGCGCCAACGCCAGTGTTGTTTGCGTGTCGATCAGGAGGACTTCTCGTTCAGCGTGAGCCGCTATCTTCTCGGCAGCCAGCCACAGGTCCGCCAATTCCTCAACTCTACCCACCTCGCGCCTCTGAGCGTCCACGAGGTCCCTGAGTCCAGACGCTTCCTTTACGATCCCAACGGCGGCCTCCCGAATCCTGGCGAGAGTCTCATCGGGATCGCCTTGTGCCCCGATCCGTTTGCGACATTCCCGGCAGGCTCCCAGAAGGGTGTTGCCTTGGTAACCAGCCTCCTGGGTGTCGTAAACGCCGACGACATCATGGAGAGTCTGGTTGGCCAGTTCCAGTTGGGACTTGCACCGGTCCAGCCGGCCGTAGACGTCGGCCAGCGTATCCGCCGCCGATCGAGTCCGGGCATCGTAGTAATGTCGCACGAAGGCACGCGTGAAGTCGTCCTGGTATCCTTCGAGGGGACGCTCGGGAGTGCTCCAGGTACAGTGGCCGTTCAGAACAAAGCCGTACCAAATCGAATCAAAAGCTCTTAGTCGGTGCTTGGAAAAGGAAGCGGCGGCGCTGCCCCAGAACTCCTGCGCAGGATGCGAACGTTGGGATTCCGCTCCCGCTTGAATCAGCGGGGAAATGTTGCGCACCCCGGTTTGCTCCATCGAGGGCCATGACTTTGGAGGATCCCCAGGCGAGAGGTCGGCCAGGTAGAAGGTGTGGTTGTACATGGCTGGAACTCCCAGGACGTCATAGCCCCGTCCCATCAACCCCCCCAGGCCCGCGTAGTCCGGCCAGTACTTCCAGTAGCCCATCACCACGTCTCGGGGGATGCGCTCCATGCCAACCCAATCCCTGCCCGGGCCGTACATGTAAAATTCGTCGCCCCACATCAGCGGTCGGATCGGGCGTCCCAACTCCGCGGACAACTCGTTTACCGCCTTGATGCACTTCTCGGCATGACCGAGCAGCAGATCGCGAACCGTCTCTCCTGCTGCCACTCTCGCCTGGCACTTCGGGCAATAACGTCCCTGCCACTGCATGTCGATTTCACTGCACCCGATACCTATCAAGGGTGAATCATCGAACAGCATGAGCAAGTCACGGTAGAGTCCTTTGATGAA
>JACQGJ010000476.1 GCA_016199605.1 Armatimonadota bacterium
CGCCCTGAGCGACGGCTACGGTTCCAGCCTTCTGTCGCCACTATTCCCAATCCTTGCTGAACGGTTGCACCTCACCCTCGCCATGGTAGGAAGTCTGCCGATGATGATAGGGCTTTCGGCTTCCCTTGCCCAACCGCTCCTGGGATTGTTGTCGGATCGATACCCGCAGATTCCCATGGTGGCACTGGGTCCAGCGATCGGCGCGCTTTTCTGTGGATTAGTCGGAGCGGCCCCGAATTATCGCATGTTGTTGGTCTTTCTGTTTATCGCTGGAATAGGCAATGGGGTCTTCCATCCTCAGGGCGCTCGCCTGGCCCGGGAGGCAGGAAAAGGAAGCGGCCTCGCGATGTCGGGGTTCACGGTGGGAGGCAACATCGGCTTCGGCTTGGCGCCGCTCCTCGGAGCCTGCTATTACCGCTTTCTCGGACTTGAGGGCTGGTATTACACGGCCTTGCCCGGAGTTCTGCTTGCCGTAGTCATCGCCCTGGCCTTTCGTCATACGTACTCTTCCTCGCCGAAGGAGGCTCCACCATCGAGCACCTCCAACGGCGGGAATCCTCGAGCGCTCGCCTTCCTGACCCTTTCAGTGATGTTGCGAGCGCTCATCCCTGTCTCCATGACCGCCTACCTTCCGTTCTACGTTCAGCAGAACGGTTTGCCCGGAGTCGACGTACACACGGCCAAGGCGATAGTCGTTGCAGCACTGCTGCTTTCCGGAGGGATCGCCGGCCCCATCGGAGGTCATCTCTCGGACCGGGTCGGCCGCCGACGCGTGATGATCGGCTCGTTCCTTGTCGCTCCGTGGCCCTTGCTCGCGTCCTTCCATCTGCCGGGGTACGTCGGCGTCGCGGCGCTCGTCCTGGGTGGTTTCATCTTGCTACTCCCACATCCTGGAAACGTAGTGATGGCTCAGGAGTTCATGCCCCATCGGGCGGGAGTGGCGGCCTCGATGATAACGGGGCTGGCGTGGGGGTTGGCGGTGTTGTTCGCGATGCCGCTGGGCGCGATCGCTGATCATGTCGGTGTTTCGGCGATGCTTCAAGGAGTCTGTCTCGTCCAGCTTCTTGGAGCGCTGGTCGTGTTGCCGATACCTGAACGTGCAGATTGAGCGACAAGGCATGAGTGTACGGGACGCAGCCTCTCGTGGAGGGCGGCACTAAGGGACTGTCCAAGAATCACGCCGCGTTTTTTTGTTGTGAGACAGTTGGACTGTCGAACCCCGTAGCAGGCTACCGGGTTCGACAGTCCAACTGTCTCACAACAGGGGATTCTCCTCCTTAACGAGTATAGTTCCGCGAGACGCTGCGTATGATAGAATAGCCCGCAACATGATCTGATCAGAGAGCGGGAGGCTGTGAGCGTTGAGAGGTGTCGCGTGAGAACTCGAAAGGGTGCCTGGTTTGTCGTGGCAGCGTCGATGTTCGTGGCACGAGCTTCCGCGGTGTCTGCTCAAAGTGCGGACCGGCTTTACGAGTTGATGCGTCCCCTCTGGCAGCCTCAACCGAAGAACTTCCTGCGAGAATGGCTCGTGTGTGGCGAGTTCCCCTTTCCCCCTCATGCCGGTCAGAAATTCTACGATCACACGCCCCCCTGCGCCGGGTTCGATACCGATTATCTGAAAGAACACGGCGGAGAGCGGAGCATTCATCCCACGGACGGGATGCGGCACACCCGTCCCGATGGCACCGTCACCGAGTGGAGGCAGTACAAATCTGACCAGGATATCATCGACCTCAACAAAGTGTTCGCCGGTCGTCCACCCGAGAACGCCGTTGCTTACGCCTTCACCACTCTCACCATGGCGCAGCCCACACGACAGTTCCTTGCTGTCGGCAGCGATGACGGAATCCGCCTTTGGCTCAACGGCAAACTGATCCACGACCACCTTGTTGCCCGAGGGGCAGCGCCCGATCAAGACTTCGTGCTCGCAGACTTCAAACAAGGCGAGAACACGGTCCTCCTCAAGATCGAGAACGGCGCCGGTCTGTGGGGGTTCTGCTTTCGCCTGGTTGAGGAATCGTCCCTGGCGGGGGATACCCGTCCTTACGAGCCGAAGATAGAGAGTCCGGTCGGTGACCCGTTGCTGTGTATTCGCCCGGACAAAGCTGTAGCGTTGGGGCCGGGTCAGACAATGATTACGAAGGTGGAAGTGGTGGCGCCGGGAGGAAGCACCGTGGCAAGAGCGGAGATCTCCGGGTGCAGGGACCTGATCCTGCCCACCGATGAATGGCCGGAAGGGCCGTATGAGGTCCGCTGCGAGATGGATCTCGGATTCGGAAACCGTCGAGTGAAGCATCTGCCCTGGTTCAAGGGAGACCCCAAGTGCGCGGTGGCCTGGCTCGTGGATTCACTCAGGGACGCCAATCTTCACACCTCCGAGGGGATGGTTCACTCGCTGCTCGTTGATCTTGTCCGAGACCGACTCGGAGGCAATCCCGGGACCGTGGACAACTCAAAGGTTCTCAGCGTTCATAGCGAGTTGATGGAGTTTTCCGAGCTGCGAGAAGATCGGGGCGAGGGGAAGGGATCGGTGCATCCCTACGGTTTCGTTCGCCTGGCGTATCGCGATGAGATCGACGACTCCCCCCAGTTCTGCCGCGCCTACCTGCCGCCTGACTATGATGCCACCCGAAGCTGGCCGCTGGTCATCAACCTCCATGGGCGCAACCCGGATAATCCTCCCTACACCAAGTGGGAGAATGTTGACCTGCGCCATCATCCCTGGGCGGAACAATACAAAGCCATCGTCCTGGAGCCCCACGGGCGATACAACAGTTGGTACAAGGGCCTCGGGGTCAGAGACGTCCTTCGTTGTCTCGAGCTTGCCAGGCAACGGTTCCGTGTGGACGAGGACCGAGTCTACCTGACCGGAGCCTCGATGGGAGGCGGTGGCGTCTGGGAGATTGGAGCCCGTTATCCTGAGTTGTTCGCCGCCCTCGCTCCCGTCTATGGCGGCTGGGATGACCGCATCTTCGTGGACAACGGCGCGCTGGACCGACTCACCCCCCGGCAGCGGTTTGAAGCTCAAGCTTACAGTTCTTTCTCCCGGGCCGAGTCGCTGCTTACTACGCCGGTGTTCGTCAACCACGGAACCAGGGACGAGTTCGTCGACGTGAACCATGCGCGTCTTGCTGTCGGTACCTTGCAGCGTTGGGGTTACGAAGTCGAGTATTGGGAGCACGTCGACAAGGGACATGACCCGAGCCAACTCGGTCACGAACGGACGATGCTGTCCTGGCTGCTGAAGCATCGCCGCGTTCGCGCCCCGCGACATGTACGGGTCCGGGCGGCCGACCTGAAGTCGGCTGCCGCCCATTGGGTGCGGGTGGAAAGCAGCGAGAACCCGCTGTCGTTCATCCAGGTCGATGCCGACCTCGTCGCGCCGAACTTCGTCCGGCTCAACACGGACAACGTGCTTGCGATAACGCTGTCCCCCGGGCCTGAGTTGGCAGACCCGGCTCTCCCCTTGAAGGTAGACTGGAACGGCCGGGGAACGCCGCCGACTCGCCTCGTGCAAGGGAAGGCAACTCTGTATGCGCCTGGCTCCTCACCCGGCGAAAGGGCCAAACGACCGGAGCTGGCGGGTCCACTACGAGAATTGCAGACGATGCCCTTCGCCATCATCGTTGGCACAACCAGTCGGGATCCGCGCATGAGAGACTTTTGCGCACGGCAAGCCAACCGGATCGCAGATGAATGGCAGGAGCAACAGCATTGGAG